>JASHSD010000864.1 GCA_030036985.1 Bryobacteraceae bacterium | reverse complement strand
AAGACCAATCTGCGTTTCGACGACACCAATCCGGAAAAGGAAGAGCAGGAGTACGTCGATTCCATCATGGACAACGTGCGCTGGCTCGGCTTCGATTGGGAAGACCGGCTGTTTTACGCCTCCGACTATTTCGGTCAGCTTTACGAATGGGCGCGGCAGTTGGTGCGCGCGGGCAAGGCTTATGTCTGCGATCTTTCGAGCGAGGAGGTGCGGCACTATCGCGGCACGCTGAAAGAGCCGGGCACGGAAAGCCCGTATCGCAACCGCGGCGTCGAAGAAAATCTCGATCTGCTCGACCGCATGCGTCAGGGCGAATTTCCCGACGGCTCGCGTACGCTGCGGGCGAAGATCGACATGGCTTCGCCCAACCTGAATATGCGCGATCCGGTGATGTACCGCATTCTGCGCGCGGAACATCATCGCACCGGCAACGCGTGGTGCATTTATCCGATGTACGACTTCGCGCACGGGCAGTCGGACTCGATCGAAGGCATCACCCATTCCATCTGCACGCTGGAATTCGAGGACCATCGCCCGCTCTACGACTGGTACGTCGAACAGCTGGGCATCTACCATCCGCAGCAGATCGAGTTCGATCGCCTGAACATCACCTATACACTGCTGAGCAAGCGCAAGCTGCTGCAGCTGGTGGAAGGCAAATATGTGCGCGGATGGGACGATCCGCGAATGCCCACGCTTTCCGGCATTCGCCGCCGGGGCTACACACCCGAGGCGATTCGCAATTTCTGCAATTCGCTGGGCGTTTCGAAGACCAACGGCACCATCGAACTGCGTCTCCTCGAGCACCATGTCCGCGAGGATCTGAACAAGCGCGCCCTCCGCGTGATGGCGGTTCTGCGGCCTCTGCGCGTGGTGATCGATAACTACCCGGAAGGCCAGGTCGAGGAACTCGAAGCGGTCAACAATCCCGAAGACGCGTCGGCCGGTACCCGCAACGTGCCGTTCTCGCGCGTGCTCTACATCGAGCGCGAGGACTTCCGCGAAGATCCACCGAAACAATATTATCGGTTGTCGCCGGGCAAGGAAGTGCGTCTGCGCTACGCGTATTTCATCAAGTGCACCAGCGTAGGGAAGGACGAAAACGGCAACGTGACGGAGATTCACTGCACTTACGACCCGGCAACGCGCGGCGGCAACGCGCCGGACGGACGCAAGGTGAAAGCGACCATCCATTGGGTGTCGGCTTCGGATGCGATTGATGCCGAGGTGCGGTTATACGACACGCTGTTCACGGCCGAGGACCCGAACGAAACGCGCGAAGGCGAGGACTTCACCGCGAACATCAATCCGAACTCTCTCGACGTGTTGACAGGCTGCAAGCTCGAACCTTCGCTGAGCCATGCGGCGCCGATGGAGCGCTTTCAGTTCGAGCGCCTGGGTTATTTCTGTGTGGATCCCGATACCGCGCCAGGCGCCCCGGTGTTCAACCGGACCGTGCCGCTGAAGGACACGTGGGCGAAAATCGAAAAGCGAAGCCACTGAGCCGCGACCGCGAGGGAGCGGTTCTACGACACGAACATGAACATACTAGGAATCGGCGGCGTCCTTGGCGACGCGGCTGCCGCAGTGATCCAGGACGGCCGCATCGTCGCGGCGATCGAAGAAGCCAAGCTGACGCGGCGTCCGCAACCCGGGGGCTTGCCCGAAGCCGCGGTCGGCGCCTGTCTGCGCATCGCGGGCATCGCGCCGGCCGACGTGGACTACGTGGCGCTGGCCCGTCCCCTGCCCCGCGGCTCGGCGCTGCCGATTGCCCTGCGCATGTTCCCGAAGGCGCGCGTGGTCTCGATCGACCATCACGCGGCTCACGCCGCGGCGGCGTATCTCACGTCTCCTTTTCAGAATGCGGCCGTGATCACGCTGGATCGCGAAGGCGATCTGCGCTGCGGCGGCAAATGGCACGGCGAAGCCAACCGCCTCATCCTCGAAGAGGAGATTCTCTATCCCGATTCGATCGGCGAACTCTACGGCCGCGTCACCGAACTACTCGGCTTCCAGCGCCGCGCCGACGAGCATCGCGTCCAATGGCTCTCGGCGACGGGGGAGCCTCGTTATCACAAAGTATTCACCGCCATTGCCGGGCGCCAGGCCATCGACCAATCCTATTTCGATTCCGGCCGCCAGGGGCATGGCGGATTCGGCGTGCGGTTTTTCGAAGAGCTCGGCATCGATGCGCGTCAGGACCTGAAGCCCGGCGAGCGCGCGGACATTGCGGCTAGCATGCAGAAGACGCTCGAAGATTACGTGATGCGGCTGGCGGAGGGCACCGAAAACGTCTGCCTCGGCGGAGGCGTGGCATGGAACGCGCTGCTGATTTCGGCGCTCGAGAACTCGGGAAGCTTCCGGGGCGTTTACGCCCAACCCGCGGCCGGCAACGCGGGCACGGCCCTCGGCGCGGCGCTCAGCGTGTGGAACGAAGGCCTGGGCGAGACGGCTCGAATCGATGGCGGCGGCTACTGCTTCGGCCCGTCGTTCAGCGCGGTGGAGATCAAGCAGGTCCTCGAGAATTGCAAGCTGCGCTTCAAGCTGCTCGCGACCATGCCGGAAACTATCGGCGCGGCGGTGGATCAGTTGAAGGAGAACCGCATCGTGGCGTGGATGCAGGGGCGCATGGAGTTCGG
>JASHSD010000863.1 GCA_030036985.1 Bryobacteraceae bacterium | reverse complement strand
TGGGGAGCGTAACGCGCCGGAAGGTCTGCCAGCCGCTCGCGCCCAGCAGAACGGCGGCCTCTTCCTCTTCCGATCCCTGCTCCTGCATCAGCGGGATCAGTTCGCGGGTGATGAAAGGAAACGTCACGAAGATAGTGGCGAGGATCACGCCGGGTGCAGCGAAGACAATCTGGATTCCGTGCTGCGTAAGGGTCGTGCCGAACCATCCCTGCGTGCCGAAAACGAGGATGAAGATCAGCCCCGAAATGACGGGCGAAACCGCGAAGGGAATGTCGATCAGGGAGAGCAGCAGATTCCTCCCCGGAAAGCTGAATTTCGCGATCAGCCATGACGCCATCAGGCCGAAGGTCAGGTTCGCCGCAATAGTAATGGCTGCCGTGAGTAGCGTGAGACGCAGAGCTGCAAGCGCCAATGGATCGGTGATGCTCGCCAGATAAAATGCCCACCCCTTACGAAACGCTTCGGTAAACACGGTGACGACAGGCAGCAGAATCAGCAATCCGACGAAGCCGACAGCGATCAGGATGAGGGTCCTCCGCACCCAGGGCGCTTCGTTATGCCTCATGCTTCCCGCCTTTGCGCGCGCGTGGACCACCACTGCGCGAGGTTGACCAGGAACAACAGAAGAAACGAACTCACCAGCATCAGCAGCGCGATGGCGGAAGCGCCGGCGTAGTCGAACTGCTCCAGCTTGAAAAGTCCGGAAACGATTTATTCGGCAAGACCGCAGCCGCCCGATTTCTGGCGGCGCTTGGTCGGGAGCCCATTCCGGATCGAACACGCATTGTATTTGCAGCCGTGCGTCCAGCGATTGACGGTAATGGCGTGGTCTGGTTATCCCGATTACCGGGGACCTTTTTTCTGTTATCGCGGGCATAAACCGAATCGGCTGGGAATTTGAGATCTTCTCTACCGCACAATGGGTTCGGGTATCGCCGATCCGTCCGCGCGGGGATCGGAAGCCGCGTAATTTGTGCCCGTCTTCGAATCGTGCAGGATAGCCTGACCCCGGCCCATGGCTTCCACGTACTCCCGAAGAATTCGCACGATGTGGCCGCGCGCGGAAAGCTGCTGCAAGGTGGAAGCCGGAACGCGGAACTCGATTGAAACTTCGCATCCGTCGGCGTTGTTCTTGGCGAACCGCGGCGCTTCCATCGCCTGCTGCAGGTTCATGCCGTAGTCGACATAGTTCGAGACAAACTGTGCGTGCGCCATCGGCTGCACGGAGCCGCCCATAATGCCGAAGCCGATATGCTTGTCGCCCTTCTCCATGAATGCAGGGATGATCGTGTGGAACGGCCGCTTGCCACCCGCCAGGACGTTCGGGTGTTTCGGATCGAGGTTGAACCCTGCGCCGCGGTTCTGCAGCTCGAATCCCATCCCCTCGACCGTGACGCGCGATCCGAAATAACCGAAGACGCTCTGTATCCAGCTGGCGATATTGCCGTCTTTATCGACCACCGTCAGGTAAGTCGTGTTGCTGCCGACCGGCTCACCCGGCGCCACGCCGCAGTTGGCGCGGTTGGGATTGATCAGCGCCGCCCGCTTCTTCGCATATTCGTCCGACAGCAATCCCGCGATCGGCGTATCATAAGTTCGCGGGTCGGCAACATATCGGTGGACGTCCGAATAGGCCAGTTTCATGGCTTCGATGCGTTCGTGCCATTCCTGCGGGCTTAACGGCCCCTCGACGGCCGGCGGCTGCGTTCCCATAATCTTCAGCATCTCCAGAGCCGCCACGCCCTGGCCGTTGGGAGGCAGTTCGTAGACTCGCCAGCCGCGGTAATCGATGGAAATCGGAGTGACCCACTCGGGCGAGAACGAGGCGAGATCTTCCGCGGTCATGGTCCCGCCAAGATGCTGCGAAGTTTTGAGAATGGCCGCGGCGATCTCGCCCTTATAGAACGCGTCTGGTCCCTGCTCGGCGATGAGCCGGAACGCGCGGGCCATGTCGGGATTCCTGAAGATCTGCCCCGTCGCCGGCGGCTTGCCGGCCGGCAGAAAGACGCGAGCCGATTCGGCGTTCGCCTTAAGCCCTCTCACTACGTTGTTCGAAGACCAGATTTCATCCACGCCCTCGTAAACCGGGTAGCCCCGCTCGGCAAAAGCGATGGCGGGCTGAAACAACTCTTTCCACGGCAGCTTGCCGAAGCTCTCGTGCATCTGATACCAGCCGCGCACGGCCCCCGGAACGGTGACGCTGTGGATGCCTTCGCCGGGCATCCTTGTGATGCCCTGCTTCGCCAGAAACTCGGGTGACAGAGCCTTCGGCGCCGGGCCGGAGCTGTTGAGGCCCGTGAGTTTTCCGGTTTTGGCGTCCCAGTAGATAGCGAAAAGATCGCCGCCCATGCCTGTCATCATGGGTTCGGTCACGCCCAGCACGGCGTTGGCGGCGATGGCGGCATCCACTGCCGAGCCGCCTTTGGCGAGGATCTCCGCTCCCGCCTGGGAGGCCAGAACCTGGCTTGTCGCCACGATGCCCCCCTGGCTGATGACGTTGGAACGCCCCCAGCTGCGGCCCTGGGCATGCAAGGCAGGCAAGAGTAGAGACGCGAAGGCGGCCGCCTGGATCAACCTGTGGACTAACTTCGGCATCGTGGAAGCTCCTTTAGAAAATCAGTTTCAAAGCAAGTTGTATTTCGCGGTTGTCGACAAGCGTTGCGGTGATCTTACCGAACGACGGACTGTTTTGCGTGGCGTTCGGCTGCTCGAAAATCGGGTGATTCGCGGCATTGAAGGCTTCGCCGCGGAACTGCAGGTGCATTCGTTCCGTGATCGTGAAGGAACGCGCGATGGCCATGTCGAGATCGATCATTCCCGGACCGATGATTGTGTTGCGGCCGACGTCGCCGAAAGTGCCGGTCGTCGGCAGCGTGAAGCAGGAGGTGTTAAACCACTCGGTGACCGTCTGCGGACCATCGTTGGGATTGCAGCCGGGAACCCCGTTCGGCCGGTCGGCATCCTGGTTGGTCAGGCTGATGTTCCCGCTTTCCCTGGCCGTGAATGGGCGGCCCGACTGCACCGTGAAGATCCCCGAGACCTGCCAGCCGCCGATAAACTTATCGGTGATGGTCTTGCCCGCCTGCCCGAATGGAAGCGCGTAGATCGGGCTGATCACCAGGCGGTTGCGCACGTCAAAATCGGACAATCCGCGCTCGCCGGAGAGCTGGTCGCGGCTGTTCTGCGGTCCGCCCGAAGCATCGGAACCGGACGCGGTTCCCGAGCCTTCGTCAATCGACTTGCCATAGGTGTAAGCCACGAGCACCGAAGCGCCATGACTTAGCTTCTTGTCCAGCCTGGCGATCAAGGAGTTGAAGGTGGAGTTGCCTTCGTCGATGTAATAGCTGATGTTGCCGAAGTTCTGGTAAGGTCTTCCGGCGTTGCCCGTTCCCGGCAGAGGCTGATTCGGATCGTAGGAGAGCGGCAGATCGGTGCCTTTGGATGCGCGATAGCCTACGTCGAGTAGGAGGTTGGCGCCGAATTGCCGCTCGACGTCCATGTTCCACTGCTGCACGTAAGCGGTCGGGAAGTAAGGGCTGATGCCCGACGCTGTGCTCGAGTTGGCGGTGAGCGACGTCGGGAACGGATTCACGTCGAGCTGGATCGGGTTCGCCACAGTTGAGGTAAAGGTCTGCGGATCCCGGAACGGGGTGTTGGTCGCCAGCGTGTAAAAGCCGTTGAGAGTGGTGGTCTGGTTGTAGAAAATGCCGTAGCCGCCGCGTATGACCGTGGAAGCGTTATGCAGAGGCTGCCAGGCAAAACCGAACCGCGGCGCGAAGTTCTTGTAGTCGGGTTTATATAGTGTATTGCCAAGGCCGTTTTGGTCTTCGACGCGAAGACCGCCTCCCGGCACGGTCGGATCGAACGACGACATCTGCCCGTACTTTTCGCTGATCACGCCTTCGAACTCATAGCGAAGCCCGATATTCAGCGTGAGTGACGGCGTGATCTTATAATCGTCCTGCACAAAGGAAGACCAGCTGCCCAGACGTTCATAGAACCAGGGCGAATAGGGGTTTTGCGAGGTGGTGGTGGGATAGCCGAGCAGCAGGTCGGCCAGGGGATAACCGCTGATAGGTCCGGGCGCCGATCCGCTAAAGCTCAACGAGCCGCGGCCGTTGGAGGTCTGCAGATTGGTGCTGAGGAACTTGCGCCAGTCGCTTCCGAATTTAACGGAGTGTTTGCCCCTGGTCCAGGAGACGGTGTCGATGATCTGGTAGGTCGTGTCCAAACGATTCGACGGCAGGTTCGTGGCGCCGCCGAGGGTTGAGTATCCGGTCACAGAAGTAGCGGGCACGCCGGTGTTGTCGGCGAGATAGCC
>JASHSD010000862.1 GCA_030036985.1 Bryobacteraceae bacterium | reverse complement strand
AAGGACCTCATCAACAACATCCACACCACGACGGCCATGCCGATCGAGCAGAACTTCGATCTGAAACCGACTCCGCCGCCGGGAACGGGCGGCCCGATTACGGCCGAGCAGGAAAAAGGCATGACGCCGGCGCAGAAGGAGGCCTACGAAAAGGCCAACAAAGCGCGCGAGGAGCAGATCGAGAAAAACAAGGCCTTGAACGACGCCTACACGGCCGGCAAACAGGCGCTCGACGCCAAAATGTGGGACGCCGCCATCGAGAACCTGAATAAGGCCGCGATGCTCGACGCGACGCAGGTCGCCGTCTGGAGCAGCCTCGCCGACGCCTACGTCGGAGCCGCGGGCACGAAGAGCGGCGCGGCGGACGCCTCCGCCCTTTACGACAAGGGCTTCGACGCTTACCGCAAAGCCATCGCGCTCAAGCCCGACGATCCCGCTTATTACAACAACTTCGCCCTCGCCCTGGCCAAAGACAAGAAACTGGACGAAGCCAAAACCAACCTTGACAAAGCCATTCAGCTCGATCCCGCCGGCGCGGGCAAGTATCACTACAATATGGGCGCGCTGATGGTGAACAACGGTCAGAACGACGCCGCCGGAGAAGAATTCAAGAAGGCCATCGACGCCGATCCGAAGTATGCCGACGCCCAATATCAGTACGGCGTCACGCTGGCCGCGAAAGCGGGCACGGACGCCAGCGGCAAAGTGGTGCCGGTGCCGGGCACGATCGAAGCGCTGCAGAAATATCTGGAGCTGAAGCCGGACGGCCAATACGCGCAACCGGCGAAGGAACTGATTGCCGCGCTCGGCGGAAGCGTCAGCACCACATTCAATAACGGCAAGGGCAAGAAGAAATAACAGCGGAATCGCCGCGGAGGCGTGGAACGCCTCGCATTCATGTTTGCCTTACTCGACAGGCTGTTCCTGATCCTGATCGCCATTTCGGTGATCCGGTCGGTGATTCGGTTTATTCGGGGGTTCGGATCGCGGACGCGTATGCAGACCCGGCTGCGCATGAACTATTCGGCCGCCGGATCAGGCGCCTCACCGGGCGCCACCATGCTTCGGCAGGATCCGGTCTGCGGGACCTACGTGGCCATCGACGCTTCGCTCAAGCGCATCGTGAACGGCCAGGTCGTGCATTTCTGTTCCGCCGAATGCCGGGATAAGTTTCGCGTCTGAACCCGATCTCCATTGCGCAATCTCCCGGCCGACAATCTGTTTTCGGAACTGACGCGCGACCCCGCGTTTCAGGCGCTCGCCACGCGCGTAGCACCTGACCGCGAGGCGCCCAAGGTCTCGCGGCTTTCCGGTCTCACGCTCACGGCGAAGGCGCTCTACGCGGTCCTGCTTCATCATGCGACCGGACGGCCCGCGCTGATCGTGGTCGACGGCAACAAACAGGCGGAAGCGCTGTTCCCGATGCTGCGCACCTTCGCAGGCATGGTCGAAACCGGCGAGTCGGGAGGCGCGCCGCTGCTGTTACCCGCGCTCGACGTGCTGCCCGGGCAGAGCATGTCGCCTCACGCCGAAATTCTGGCGACCCGCGCCGCCGCGCTTTCGCAGCTTGCGCAAGGCAACGCCGGCATCGTTCTCGCCCCTGTCGCCGCCGCGCTCACCCGCACCGAAGCACCGCCGTATTATCGGCAGCTCACGCAGACGCTGCGCGTGCGTGAGGAGGTTCCTCTCGACGACCTCGCCGCGCATCTCGAGAGCGTCGGCTACGAGCGCCGCGATCCCGTCGAGATGCCCGGCGAATACTCCATTCGCGGCGGCATCCTTGACGTGTTCTCGCCCGAAGAAGCGCAGCCGGTGCGCGTCGAATTCTTCGGCGACGAGATCGAATCCATCCGCCGCTTCGATCCCGAATCGCAGCGTTCGATTCACAAACTGAACGAATGCGTGCTGCACCCGCTGACCGAATTTCAGAGGTCGCGACCCCTGCTGGCGGAATTGGCGGAGCGTCTGCGCGAGGCCGGCGTGCGCGGCCGCGATCTGCCTCCGCCCGGCGAGACGTTCCCCGGTTGGGAACTTCTTGCGGCAGCCGTGCGCCCGCGCCCTTCGTCCATCCTTGATTTTCTGGAAAAGCCGCTGATAGTCATCGATGAGCCGGATCTTACCCAAGCCGCGGCGGATCGTCTGTGGACGCGTTTGGGTGAGTCGTCTTCCGCCGCCGCCGTCGATCCTGCGTCGGCGATGCTCGCATGGGACGAGTTCCACGATCTCGCGGCCGGCCGCGGCATTCTCGAACTTCGGCATCTCGACCTTGACGAAGCTTCCGCTCAAGGCGAGGACGTCCATCACCTCTCCACCCGTCCCTCAATGGCGTTTCACGGCAATCTGCAGGTGGCGATCCGCGAAGCCAAAACGCTGCTCGAATCCGGCTCGCGTCTGGCCTTCTTCGCGCCCACCGCGGGGGAAGTCGAGCGCCTCGCCGATGTCTTCGCCGAATACTCCGTTCCTTACCAGATCGATCTGCGCGGCGAGCAGGTACCCGAATACCTGCAGCAGCGCGCGCAATCGCTGAGCGCCGGCGTGGCCCTTATCCGAGGCGACGTTTCGCGCGGAACGGTGTTCCAACAGGGCCGCCTCGCCATCTTCGGCGCCGAGGATCTCTTCGAATCGCCGGACACCGTCGCCAAACCGGGCAAGTCGCATCTCGGCACGTTCTCGGCTGACCAGTTCGATCTCAAAGCCGGCGACTACGTGGTGCACGTCGAGCACGGCATCGGTCAGTTTCTCGGCATTCGCGAAATCGCCCAGGGCGAGGCCAAAGGCGATTACATGCTGATCGAGTATCACGGCGGCAACAAGCTCTACGTGCCTCTCTCGCGCATGGATCTGGTGCAGCGCTTTCGCGGCGAAGGCGAATCCAAACCGGTTCTCGACCGCATGGGCGGGGCCACGTGGGACCGCACGCGCACCCGCATCAAAGCCAAAATGCGCGACATGGCGGAAGAGCTGCTGAAGCTCTACGCCGCGCGCCGTCTCGCTCCCGGTTTCGCTTTTTCGCCCGACAGCAACTGGCAGCGCGAATTCGAAGACGCCTTCGAATTTACGGAAACGCGCGATCAGAAAACCGCCATCGCCGATATCAAGCGCGACATGGAGAGCCCACAGCCCATGGACCGACTGCTCTGCGGCGACGTGGGCTACGGCAAAACCGAAGTGGTGATGCGCGCGGCCTTCAAGGCCATGGGGGACGGCAAACAGGTGGCCGTGCTCGCGCCCACCACCGTGCTCTGCTTCCAGCATTTCGAGACCTTCAAGAAGCGCTTCCAACCCTTTCCCGTGCGCATCGAGATGCTCAGCCGCTTCCGCAACGCCAAAGAGATCAAGGCGGCGCTGCACGATGTCGCCGAGGGCAAGGTGGATCTGGTGGTGGGCACGCATCGGCTGTTTTCGAAGGATGTGGAGTGGAAGGATCTGGGACTCGTCATCATCGACGAAGAGCAGCGCTTCGGTGTCAAGCACAAGGAGCGTCTCAAGGAACTCTGCAAGCACATCGACGCCATCGCCATGAGCGCCACGCCCATTCCGCGCACGCTGCACATGTCGCTGCTCGGCCTGCGCGATCTTTCCGTAATCGAAACCCCGCCCAAGGATCGCCTGGCGATTCAAACCGTCGTGGCGCCGTTTGCGCCGGACGTGATCAAGTCGGCCATCGAGCTGGAACTGGCGCGTGGCGGCCAGGTTTATTTCGTGCACAACCGGATCGATTCCATCTGGCAGCGCGCCGCCATGATTCAGGAGATGTTTCCCGAAGCCCGCATCGGCGTGGGACACGGCCAGATGGCGGAAGCGGAGCTGGAGAAAGTCATGCTGCAGTTCATGCGGCACGAATTCCAGGTTTTCGTTTCGACCACCATCGTCGAGAACGGCCTCGACATTCCGCTTGCCAACACGATCATCATCGAGAAGGCCGAGCGCTATGGGCTGTCGGAGCTGTATCAGTTGCGCGGGCGCGTGGGCCGGTCGAATCGGCGCGCGTATTGCTATCTGTTCGTCGAGCCGGATTCGGAGCTGACCGAAGTCGCGCGCAAGCGTTTGGCCGCGCTCAAGGAGTTCAGCGATCTCGGCGCGGGCTTTAAGATCGCCGCGCTCGATTTGGAACTTCGCGGCGCGGGCAATCTGCTCGGCGGAGAACAGCACGGCCACATCAACGCCATCGGTTTCGACATGTACGTGCGCATGCTGGAAGACACGGTGCGCGAGCTGCGCGGCGAGGAGGTCGCGCCTGAGATCCATTCGTCGCTGAACCTGGGACTCGACCTGCGCATTCCGGCGACGTACATCGCGGACGAGAACCAGCGTCTGCGCGCCTACAAGCGCATCGCCCAAGCGGTGGACGACGCCGAGCGCGAGAAGGTCGAGCAGGAACTCGCGGATCGTTACGGCCCCGTGCCGGACGATGTGCGTCATCTGCTGGCATATTCGGCGATCAAGACCGCGGCGGAGAAGATCGGCATCGAAGCGATAGACCGGCGCGCGTCGGTGCTGAATGTGAAGTTCCACGAGGAAACGCGCGTGGACGGCGAAAAGCTGATGGCGCTGGTGAGCGGCACGCCGGGCGCGCAGTTCACGCCCGCGGGGGTGCTGCGGTTGCCGGTAGACGGCGCGGTATCACCCGCGGCGGTACTGGAGTTAATTGAGCAGAAGCTGATCGCGCCTTTGATGTAGCATCGCCCGATCAGAGCGGAAGACGCCGCATCCGATTGATCCACTCCTCGGCTTCCGAGGCCTGCCAGACCAACATGAGTTCTTCGATTGCGTGTCCGATTGCCATCCGCTTCGGCACGAGAATC
>JASHSD010000861.1 GCA_030036985.1 Bryobacteraceae bacterium | reverse complement strand
AAACAGAGCTGGGCATGGTATACGCGCGGCCCGGAAACGGAGCGCATCGCCAGGCAATTGGCGACATTGGACCCCGGCTCCGAGCGGATGCTGCGGCAGCTCCTGCACTTCGGCGAGGATCGCTTCGGCTGAATCGTGGCGCAGGCACTCGTGCCTGCCGGGCCGGGACTCATCCCGGCCCTTGTGCCGCGTTCACGCCAGCGTCACCACCGTCGCTCCCCATCCGCCGGCTTCGAGCGGAGCGTCCCGATAATCGACGACGAAGGGAGTCCGAGCCAGAACCGTCCGCACCGTCTCGCGCTGCACGCCGATGCCGCGGCCGTGAATAATCCGCAGAGCTTTGAACCCGAGACGGTGGGCTTCGGCCAGATACTCCTCGACTGCGGCTTTCATGTCGCGCGGCGGGACGCTGTGCAGATCGAACACATCCGTCACCGGAATGCGGAATGGGATTTCGGAATCGTCCATAAAAGGAAACCGGCCGGCCCGAAACATTCGAGCCGGCCGGAGTATGATTAAAGCGCGCCTGACGAATCAGCCGGCGTGTTGCAGCTTATATTCGCTCACGATCTGCTCCATCTCGTCTTTGATGTGGAGCTTGAGCTTTTTCAGACGATGTTCCTCCAACTCCTCTTCCGCGGTCAGGGCGTGTTTTGCTTCGAGCGCCTCAACCTTCCGCTTGTACTCGTGATGCTGGTGAGCGAGTTCGCGGAACCGATCATTCGTCTGCATCAGGTGCGCTTTGAGTTCTGTTAGTGCGTTCTGTTCCATTCGTGGCAATCTCTCCTCAGTGGAGTCGCCTCGCCGACCGGCACTGGAACTTGTGGCCGGTCCGGCAGGTAGCTTCACTTCAATTTGAAGTGGCGAACGGTACGCCGTCCGTCTACCAGGACTTTACCATGAACGTTTTTTCATGACAACTGCGTTTACAGTTCCATGATTGTAATATCCCGGACGGAACCCCGCCTCCACCCACCCCAGCTTGCGGTAAAGCGCGATCGCGGGCGCGTTCGGCTCCGCCACTTCGAGGAAAATATCGCCGTGGGCGCGCTCCACCACCGCATTCAAAAGGGCCGATCCCACGCCGCGCCGCCGCCAGAGCGGATCGACGGCGACATTCAGAATTTCCGCCTCGTCCGGCGCGCTCTGCCGCCACGAACAGAACCCGGCATATTTTGCCCCGATCAGCGCCACCAGCAGCGGATAACCGCGGTAATCCTCGAGCGGCCACTGGGCGGTTTCCGGGCAGTGTTGCTGGATGCGCACAACCGCGCCCAAGTCGCGATCCGACCCGGGCCGGACTACAACGGCGGTCTCGATGGAACCGTTCGTGCTGGCCAAAATATATTGTGACGCGAATCGCGGTGTTGGCGATCCTGTGCACGGGCCTGCTCGCCGCCACGGTTGGCGACTCGCTTTCGGCTCAACGCAAAATCGACGCCATCGCCGCCGGCAAATACCGGCCCGGCTCGACCGTCCTGTTCAGCCCGCGCGAGATCGACGCATGGGTGAACGCGGAAGCGCGGACCTATGTTCCGCACGGCTTGACCGATCTGCGGCTCACCCTCGGTATGGGCGTAATCACCGCGACGGCGCAGGTCGATTTTCTCAAGCTGAAGCAGGACGCGGCCGGCGCGGCGCTAGGCGATCTCGAACAATGGCTCGAGCAGAATCTCCTCGCCGGAGAACGGCCCGTCACTGTAATGTGCCGACTCGAATCGCGCGCAGGCAAAGCGCGGGTGGATGTCGAGCGCGTTGAGATTTCCGGCGTTCCGATCGAAGGCGCGACGCTGGATTTTCTGATTCGAACCTGGCTGCCGAACGTCAGTGTGAATCGCTGGTTCGATCTCGCCCCGGGTGTCGAACGCATCGCGGTGCGTCCGCAAGGTCTGGCGGTCTATATCGGCAGGGTCTGATGTCAATTATGGGGCGGCCTTTCCAGGCTGCGTACTCGATTTCCAGCGAGTACAGCCGGCCGGGAAGGCCCGCTTGCAGGGCGGAAGCCCTGACCCCACATCAGCCTTCCTCAGTTCCGCGATCCCGGCGCTTCCGACCGCCCGGCCAGCGGCTGCACCACCCCGCCGCCGCACACCGCCACGCCGGTCCGAATCAGCGCCTGCAGGAAATTATTCAGCATCGCGTAGCACACCTGCTCGGTCATCGGCTGTTTCCCCGGCAGCCGAAACGTGACCGGCAGTTCCTTCGCAATCCGCAGCCGCAGGCCGTTCGACACGTTGCGCCCCGCCCGGTCGCGCTTATTCGCCACCGTCATCGGCGTCTGCATCACCCCGCCGGTCCGCCCGTCCACATAGAACTGGCAGCGCGAAAACCACCCCAAATTCGCCGGGTCCGCCGCATCGAACAACAACAGCGGCGCCTCCCGCTGCCCCGCCGTCAACTCCAGCAGAATGCTCTGCGGCGATTCCTTCAGCTTCGCGTCGAAGCCCGCCTGCTGCGCCACTGTCGAAATGGTGGCCGCGTCGATTTCGAGCAAAATCAATTTGTGCCGGCCTGCCTGGAGAACCTGCATATGTTACGCCGCGTTTTTGGGCGCCTTCAAACAATTCAGCATAGCGAATCGCGGAGTTAAGCGGAGTTAACATGTGGAAGGAACCATGATTATCCGCAAAGCTCCCCGTTTCCGCTATTCGGAAATCACCCCTCGCAAAGACGACCTGAGCCGCCGCCGATTCCTCACCGCCGGATCGCTCGCGTTCGGCGCCTTGGGCGCTCCATTCGCCGCGCGTGCCGGAACCCGTCTCGAAGGCATTCGCAAGAGCCCCTACAGCACGGATGAATTCCAGACCCCGTACAAATCGGTCACTACCTACAACAACTTCTATGAATTCGGCACCGGCAAGGGCGAGCCGTCGGAAAACGCCCGCAACTTCCGCACCAACCCGTGGTCCGTTTCGCTCGAAGGCGAAGTCGTCAAACCGAAGACCCTCGATCTCGACACCGTCATGAAACTCGCGCCGCTCGAAGAGCGCGTCTACCGGCATCGCTGCGTCGAAGGATGGTCGTTCGTGATCCCGTGGGTGGGCTTTCCCCTGAGCGCTCTGCTGAAGCAGGTGCAGCCTACGCCCAAGGCGAAATACGTCGCCTTCCAGAGCTTCTACGACCCCAAACAGATGATCTCCCCGCGCGAAGCGCACATCGATTTCCCCTACATCGAAGGCCTGCGCCTGGATGAGGCCATGCACCCGCTCGCGATCCTGGCCGTCGGCATCTATAGCGAAATCCTGCCGCCCCAGAACGGCGCGCCGTTCCGCCTCGTCATCCCGTGGAAGTACGGCTACAAGAGCATCAAATCCATCGTCAAAGTTCGCTTCGTCGAGAAGCAACCGCCCACCACCTGGAATCTCGAATGGCCGCAGGCGTACGGCTTCTACTCCAACGTGAATCCGAACGTCGACCATCCCACGCACAGCCAGGCCGAGGAAGTCCGGCTCGGAAGGACATACTTCGGCGAGCGCATCAAAACGCGCATGTTCAACGGCTACGACGAGGTCGCCGGCCTCTACAAAGGGATGGATCTGCGCAAGTATTACTGACCGCATGAAGCGAATCTGGCTGAGCGCGTGGACCAGGGCTCTGCTTTTCCTGCTGTGCCTGCTCCCGTTCGCGAATCTCCTGCGCCGCGGCTTCGCCAACGACCTTACGGCGAACCCGATCGAATTCATCACCCACTACACCGGCGACTGGATGCTGCGCCTGCTGCTCCTCACGCTTG
>JASHSD010000860.1 GCA_030036985.1 Bryobacteraceae bacterium | reverse complement strand
GCTCGGCCGGCTTCATCACCACCGTGTTGCCGGTGGCCAGCGCCGGCGCCAGCTTCCACGCCAGCATCAGCATGGGGAAGTTCCACGGAATGATCTGCCCCACCACGCCGACCGGCTCATGGCGCGTATAGCAGAAATAATCGCCGTCGATCGGAATGGTTTTGCCGTGAACCTTGTCGGACCAGCCGGCGAAATAGCGGAAGCAGCCGACTGTAGCGGCCACGTCCACCGCTTTGGCTACAGAAACCGGTTTGCCGTTGTCCAGCGATTCCAGAGCGGCAAGCTCGTCGGCATGCTGTTCGATCAGATCGGCGAGACGGTGAAGCAGACGGCCGCGTTCGGACGCCATCTTGGTCCGCCAGGGACCGTGCTCAAAAGCGGCGCGGGCCGCGGTCACGGCCTTCTCGACATCCGCGGCATCGGCTTCGGCGATCCGGCAGATCTCCTCACCGGTCGACGGATTGATGGTCGCAAAAGTTTTGCCGGAAACGCTCGGCACCCAGCGGTTGTTGATCAGAAGTTTTGTCGCTGACACAGCGACGCGGCTTTCACTTGGCGCGGATAATACAGAGGCCATTCAAATCTCCTTTTTCGCGATGCACTGTTAAAGAGCCAGTGTAAAGTATACTAGACGGCGCTCGGGCGGGCGGGAAGCTTCGCCGATCGCTCCGCAGATAGTCTATCAACGCCGCGCGGAGTCGATTCGGCGCCGTTGAGATAAAGTCAGAGGGAGATATGCGCAAGTTTCAATACACTTTGGCCGGCGGCGCTGCGCTGCTGGCATCCGCCTGGGCGCTGCAGGGCAACGGCGCCAGAATCGTGGCGCTGATCACGGGTACGAACGCGTTCGTGAGCGCGAAGGACCTGAAGCCCGGCGAATTTCGAAAGATTACGGTGGCCGATCTGCCGGAGCCGATGCCGCCCACGGGCCGCGGCGGTTTTGGATTCGGTCCCCCGCCGAAGGCTCCCGCGGGAGCGATGCCGGCGGTGCCGCAGGGTTTCAAGGTGGAGGCGTTCGCTACCGGACTCAAAGCGCCTCGGCAAATCCGGCGCGCGCCGAACGGCGATCTTTTCGTGATGGAGCAGAACGCCGGCGAGATCGTGATCCTGCGCGGGAACAAGGACAGCAAGCCGGAAACAACGTCGGTCTACGCTACAGGGCTGACGGTGGATTTCGGGATCAACTTCTATCCCGAGGGGCCCAACCCGAAATGGGTCTACGTCGGCAACACGGGAAGCGTGGTGCGCTTTCCTTATAAGAACGGCGACCTGAAGGCGAGTGGTCCGCCTGAGGTTCTGATCTCCGATCTGCCGCCGCGCGGCAACCACTCTACGCGCGACATCGTGTTTTCGAAGGACGGCACTAAGATGTTCGTGGCCGTGGGTTCGGCGGACAATGTTTCCGATAACCAGACGGTCCAGGTGCATCGCGCCAACATCCTCGAATACACGCCGGAAGGGAAGTTCATCAAGATTTATGCCTCGGGCATCCGCAATCCGGTAGGGTTGGGCATCAATCCGACCACAGGCGAACTGTGGTGCTCGGTGAATGAGCGCGACATGCTGGGCGACAACCTCGTGCCCGATTACATTACGAGCGTGAAAGAAGACGGCTTCTATGGCTGGCCGTGGTTTTATATCGGGCAGCACGTGGATAACCGGGCTAAGATGGAGCGCCCAGCGGATAAGACTGAGGACAAGGTGATCGTGCCGGACGTGCTGCTGCAGCCGCACAATGCTTCGCTTGGACTTACATTCTATGACGGGAAGATGTTCCCGGCGGAGTATCGCGGAGACCTGTTCACCGCCGAGCATGGTTCGTGGAACCGCACCACGCCATCCGGCCATGAGCTGGTGCGCGTGCCTCTGACTAAGGGCAAGTCGACCGGCGTGTATGAGGACTTCATGACGTTCCCGGGCGGGGATGGAACGTGGGGACGTCCGGTAGGTGTGGTTACAGGGACCGATGGCGCGCTGTATGTGACCGATGACGCTGAGAATATGGTCTGGCGCATCAGCATCAGCACCAGCAAGTAGCGGAGGTGGCCTCTCTGGTGCAGACACTTATCCCGACGCTTGGTTTGCCCCCGGGTGCGGGCGGACGTGCGCAGATTGTCGATTAACAGACCAGGCGGATTGCCAATCCGCCGCAGGATACCATCCTGCCCTACAACCGAAGAGATTACAGAAGAATTATCTAAGAAATTTTCGGGGCGCCCCAAATCAGTTGGTTACCCGGACCGAATCCGGGAGCGCCGATTACGGGGAGCGCCTGCCGCCCATGTTTGAAGCATTCACCGCGACCAGAGCCTCGAGGACTGTACGGTTTAGCGACCGGATCGGGTCATGGGCTCCGACCTGGTTCTCGATTGGAGAGTACAGCAAGCGATTGAGTATTGAATGCGGGGATAGCGGCGATCGGTCGCTATCCCGTTGATCGGGCGGGCTGAAATTTATTTTTGGGGTTTGTGAACTCCGGTGACGGGCCTGGCCTCTACGATCAGCGCGGTCCCATCGCCGGCCAGGCGGATTGCCAATCCGCCGTAGTTTAACAACCTGCCCTACTGTGGAATGGCGACTTCAGTTGCTGACGCAGCGGAAGCCGATATTGAAATCGGTGTCGTCGGGTTCAATCCGCTCGCGATAGGATGCCCGGACCAGATCCGGATCGTCCCACCAGCCGCCGCCCTTGAGAGATTTGAACT
>JASHSD010000859.1 GCA_030036985.1 Bryobacteraceae bacterium | reverse complement strand
CCATATCGCGCTTGGGATTATTGTGGCGGCGGCTTTAGCGATACTGGCGCTGTCGGCGGTAGGGGCGAAGGTGCGCATTCCGATGGCGATCATCGGGGTTATTTGGGCCGCCGCGACAGTATACGTCGGCCTGATGCAGACTTACTGGCTGCCGGGCAGCGCTCATTGGATCATCGAAGTGGTTCACCTGCTGCTCGGGCTTGGCGCGATCGGCCTGGCCGAGGGTATTGCGGGCGCCATGACGCGGCGCGTATAGCAGCCTCCGCTTGCTTACGCGCGCGGCTTAGTAAGAGCATTACGTTACCACGCCGCGACCACGCCGCCCTTTCCGAGCCGCGACCGCGAGGGAGCGTTTTCACTTCGAATTCGAAACCATCAACTTCTTCGCGATCCGTTCCGCTTCGCGATTCAGTTTGCCGCTCTCATTCGAACCCGGAGCCTTTTCGTAATCCGACCACAAAACCTCGCGGGACTTCGCATCCACCAGAAAAACCGTGCCGCGGCCCATGCTCGAACGGAACGGGGGATGCGTGGGGGCATCCGCGTCCGTTTTCTTGTCTTTCTTATCGTCCTTCGGATGAATTTCGGCCATCCGCTGTTCGAATTGCTCGCCCAGGCGATCCGTCAGAACCGTGTCCGCTAGTTTCGCGTCGGTCACCACCTGCATCGCGTGATCGCGCGTCAACCACTGCGCGAGATATTGATCCAGTCCGCCGGCCATCGGGAAAATATATACCGTGCGCGGCACCGATTGCCCGAACGCACTAATCCCTATAAAGGCCAACAGCAGAAGATACTTCATTACAATTACAGTTTATCGTGTCGCATTCCAACGTCGCGGCGGTGATCCCGGTTCATAATCGCGTCGACCTCCTCGCCCAACTGCTGGCGACGATCCACCGGCAAACAACGTCATTCGCCGAGATCGTGGTGGTGGACAACGCCTCGTCCGATGGCGCGCCGGAACTGGCGCGATCCTCCGGATGCCGTGTGATTCCGATGGGTGAGAATGCGGGTTTCGCGCGTGCCGTCAACCGCGGCTGGCGGACCGTCGGCGCCCCGTGGATCGCCATCCTGAACAGCGACGTGGAGCTCGACACCTGTTGGCTGGAGCGTCTGCTGGCAGCCGCGGCGAACGCCGGATTCGCCACCGGGAAAATCCTCAATGCGGCAAACCCGCGCCTCGTGGACGGGACCTACGATCTGCTCAGCCGAGCAGGCTGCGCATGGCGAGCCGGAAACGGCGAGCAGGATCTTGATGATGCCCGCTGTGTCATTCCGATCGCCATGGCCCCGGCCACCGCCTGCCTCTTCCGCCGCGAAGTCCTCGATCGCCTCACCGGATTCGACGAGCGCTACGGTTCCTATCTCGAAGACGTCGATCTCGGCCTCCGATGCTTGTGCGCGGGCATTCCCGGCGTCTATGTTCCCGGCGCAATCGCCCGGCATCGCGGCAGCGCAACTCTCGGCCGATGGGATTCGCGCGTAATTCGGCTGATATCGCGCAACCAGCTGATCCTGATTTCCCGCCATTACGACCGGGCGTTGTTCCGATCCTGCCTCCCGGCCATTTTGATCGGCCAGCTCCTTTGGGGATTAGTTGCACTTCGGCACGGCAGGTTCTTTGCGTGGCTGGCAGGCAAGATTGAAGGCTTACGCGAGTTTCGCCCGGAAGGTCAGCCCTGTCCCGAACTGCGTGAGTTTCTCGCAGCCTCCGAAGAAGAAATCCGGCAAAGAGCCGAAGGTCCTTATTGGCGCTGGTACTTTCGGCTGATCGGCCGAGGAAAGCCTCGCGCCGGTTCGGCCGAGGCGCATTGAGGCGCATTGACACATGGCCCGTGTCGCGATTGTCATAGTCTCTTACAACTCCGCCGCTGAGATTGGCGGATGTCTCGATGCGCTTAAAAATCTTACAGACGTAGAAATTCTTGTTGTGGATAATGCCTCGGGAGATTCCACATGTATCGAGGCAGCTTTACAAAACGTAAGGCTGATTCGAAATTCTACAAATATAGGCTTTGCCGCGGCAGTAAATCGGGGCATACGTTCCACCACCGCTCCTTTGGTGCTTCTGCTCAATCCCGATGCGCATTTCGTAAGCGGTCTGGATGACATGGCGGCCCTTGTCGAAACGCCCGGGACCGGGGCTGTCGGCGGCATGCTGATCGGCAAAGACGGCTCTCCTCAATCCGGGTTCATGGCGCGGCATCTGCCTTCACCCGCGGCTCTGATATTTGAGGTTTTGGGCATCAACCACCTGTGGCCGCGCAATCCGGTCAATTGGCATTACCGTTGCTTATTTTTGAGTCCAATGAAAACCACTGAGGTCGACCAGCCGCCCGGCGCGTTTCTCATGTTCTCGCGCCAGGCCTGGCAGGCCGTCGGCGGATTCGACGAGCGGTTTTTTCCCGTCTGGTTCGAGGATGTGGATTTCTGCGCGCGTCTTAAGTCGGCGGGTTTTCACAATTACTATCATCCGAAAGGTATTGCAAAACACTCCGGGGCTCATTCAATATCTGCCCTGACACTGGAGAATCGTCAAAGATACTGGTATGGTAGTCTACTTGAGTACGCCGGAAGGCATTATTCTTTTTCGGCGTTTCAAGCGGTTTGCGGGGCTGTAGTGGTGGGTGCGGCGCTTCGCGCGGCAGCAGCGTTTCCCCGCGCCGGTTTCAAAGCTTTCGCAGTTTACGGTAATGTAATTGGCCTTGCCCTGAAACGGCTGGGAATACGGGGAAGCCGTCGGGCAAGTGTTCTCTGATCTGAGCAGTCCGAAATCTCAAGAGTGGAGCCGGCCCGCGCGTACATGCCTCGCAGCGACTTCGTATCGATAACCATCGTCACTTACAACAGCGGGCGTTTTATCAAACGATGCCTTGAGTCGGTTCTCGAGCAGAAGTGGCCCTTCAGGGAAGTGATCGTTATCGACAATAACTCGTCGGACGGCACCATCGACATTCTCGAGACTTTCGAAGACCGCTGCACGATCGTCTACAACGAGGAAAATATCGGCTTCGCCGCGGCTCAGAACCAAGCCATCGCTCTGTCGAACGCCGAGTGGGTGCTCACGCTCAATCCGGACGTGCTCCTGCTGCAGGGCTTTATCGAAGCGCTGGTCACCGCCGGCAATCTCGACCCGCGGGTGGGTACGGTCTGCGGCAAGCTTCTGACGATGAGCGCTGCGTTCGATTTCCCCGAAAAGCCGAAGGTCGATTCCACCGGAATCTATTTCACGCCGAATCTGCGCCATCTCGACCGCGGCAGCCTCGAAGTCGATAACGGCCATTACCGCAATTACGAATATGTCTTCGGCGCCACCGCGGCGGCCGCGCTTTACCGCCGCGAAATGATCGACGATATCTCGGTCGGCGGCGAGTTTTTCGACTCCGATTTTTTCGTCTATCGCGAGGATGCCGATGTCGCGTGGCGCGCCCAGCTGATGGGCTGGAAGTGCCTCTACGCCCCTTACGCGCGCGGCTATCATGTGCGCAAGGTATTGCCCGGCAACCGCGGCGCGCTGCCCCCCGAGATCAACATGCACTCGGTGAAAAACCGTTTTCTCCTGCGCATCAAGAACACGCGCTGGGATCTTTACCGGCGTAATTTCTTTTCGATCACGGCCCGCGATATCCTGGTGATCGGCCGATGTCTTGTCTGGGAGTTCACTTCGCTCAAGGCTTTCCCCTTTCTCCTTCGGAACTGGAAGAGCATCGCGGCCAAACGCCGCCAGATCATGCTTCGCCGCCGCGTGGACGACGAGTACATGGCCGGCTGGTTCTCCTTCCAGCCGGTGAGCAGGCCCGCCCCTCGGAAATTCACAACCTCCCAAACCCGTTCCAGGGCCGCCCGCCGCTAAACGAATCACCCAAATCCCCTCCTGTCCAAGGAGCTGCGACGATCAGCCAACCCAAATGTGGGGCCAGCGCTTCTGCGCTGCAGCCGCCCTTCCGGGCGGTCTGGGGTCACGCACATCCGAGGGTTAGAAAGTGGTTTCGATCGGTCTCGGGCCGGGCAGAAGCCCGACCGCAGGCCCGAAGGCCTGACCCCACAAAAAACTACGTGGCATTGATCTACCAACCTCCGACGATTTACCGAGCCGCGACCGCGAGGGAGCGGTCCCACGCGGCGACCGAGGCGCAGACACTCACAACGGTCTCCCGGTGCGCATAGCCATTCTCGGGACCCGCGGCATCCCGGCCAACTACGGCGGCTTCGAAACCTTCGCCGAGGAACTCTCCGTCCGGCTCGCGGCCCGCGGTCACCAGGTCTTCGTCTATTGCCGCGAACGGCGCGATTTCACCGAATATCGCGGCGTTCATCTGGTTTTTCTCCCGACCATCCGCCACAAATACTTCGATACCCTCGCCCATACCTTTATTTCGACCCTGTATTTATTGGCCCACCGCGTCGATACGGCTCTCTACTGCAACGCGGCCAACGCCATATTCACTATCCTCCCGCGCCTTTGCGGCATCCCTGTCGCGCTGAACGTCGACGGCATCGAACGCAAACGCCGCAAATGGAACGCATTCGCCAGGGCCTGGTATCAAATGTCGGAATTCCTCTCGACGGTCTTCCCGAACCGCTTCGTCAGCGACGCCCAAACCATCCGCGAATACTACAGAAATCGTTACCGCGCCGATTCGCTCTTCATCCCCTATGGAGCGGAAACAGGCCGCGTGGAATCGCAGGGCGAACTCAAGAGGCTCGGCCTCGAACCCCTGCGGTATTTCCTCTATGTCAGCAGAATGGAACCCGAGAATCGCGCGCTCGAAGTCCGCGAAGCCTTCGAACGGACTCCGACAGCCCTGAAGCTCGCGCTCGTCGGCGATGCGCCCCACGCCGACGAATACATTCGCCGGGTCCGCGACACCCGCGACCAACGCATTGTGATTCCAGGCGCCATTTACGGGCTCGGCTATCGCGAGCTGGGGTCGTGGTGTTTCGCCTACATCCATGCGACGGAGGTTGGCGGCACACACCCCGCGTTGATCGAAGCCATGGGGCGCGGCAATCTGATTCTGTATTTCGAAAATCCCGAAAACGCCGAAGTCTGCGGCGATGCCGGGCTGCCATATCGCGACGAGGCCGAATTGACCGAACGCATCCGCCAGACCCTCTCAATGACCGAATTAGAGCGCAATCTCTACCGCGAAAAAGCCGC
>JASHSD010000858.1 GCA_030036985.1 Bryobacteraceae bacterium | reverse complement strand
TGTTGGCTCCGGTGACCAGGGCGACGGGCTTGTCTCCTTTTTGCATCCCCTGCATAGAGTCTCCTTCAGGCCGCGACCCCGGCCATGGTACGCAGACGATCATTGGCGAAATACTGCGCCTGCCCTTCTTCGATCGCCTGCAGAATGAGGCCGGCGACGAATTCGGGCTTGTCGCCATCGGCGTAATGGGCTGCCGGTCCGCCGCCTGCCGGATTCCCCATTCTGTTTCGGCCGAAGTTTGTCGCCGTGATAAACGGGTAGATTTCGCTGACGACGATGCGGTCCTTTTCCAGCTCGGCGCGCGCCGTAAGGCTGAATCCGAGAAGTGCGCGCTTCGAGGACGAGTAGACGCTGTATTGCGGAACAGTCATAAAAGCGGTCCCCGAATTGACGTTCACGATGCTCCCGCCGCCTTGCGCCCGCATCGGCGGAATCACAGCCTGCATCGCGATTATGGGCCCCAGGACGTTGAGGTGGAAGATTTCGTCGAAAAGCGCGGGATCGATCTCCTCTACCGCAGCCGCATAGCTGCGCCCGGCGTTGTTTATGAGACCGTCGATGCGGCCGTAATGCCGGTGCACGGCGCCGATGGCTTCCCGCACCCGATCGAACTGCGTCATGTCCACCGTGACAGGCAGACTGCCCGGAAGCTGCTGCGCCAACGTTTGCAGCGCATCGGTGCTGCGCGCGAGCAGGGCGACTTTCGCACCGCGATCGGAGAGCGCGATCGCGGTCGACAGCCCGATGCCGGATGTGGCGCCGGTGACAATGAACACACGATCTTTGATTTGCATCGTTCGATCCTCCTGGTCTGATTCGATCACTATCTACGATTTTTGCAACGGCCGTTCGGTTTCGAAAACTGCAAGTCACTTTGATTACGGCTGTGCCCATGGTTCGGCGCCTGCCGTCGCGCTGCGTCAGGAGTGTCCGCAGGAGTGTCCGCGGCGAACGCGGAAGTCAGGGTATTTTCAGCATCGCCGGGCCTGATCCCACCGTCGTCTGAAGCGCTTCCGGACAGACTGATGACGCGACTAAAGTCGCGTTGCACAGATTTCAGTCTGTGCTTACACGGGCGCTCCGGAAACCCACGGATTGCGGCCGCTCCAGGCCAGGCGGATTGCCAATCCGCCGCAGGATGCCATCCTGCCCTACACTGCGGCGGCTGTCGCCTGAAATGTAGAAACTCGAGACGCGACTAAAGTCGCGTGTCCTGTCGTCACTGAGGGTCTGCGCCACACTAAAGCAGCGTCAGAGGGTCGACATCGATCACCAGCGCCGTTGCGCTCCACTTCTGTGCCCGCGCGAAATCCTGAGCCTTGCGGAGCAGCAGGTTCAGATCCTTCCGGCTGCCGGATTTGATCAGCATCTGATAGCGGAACTCGGCCTTCAGGCGCTGCACCGGAGCTTCGGCCGGTCCCATGATGCGCATGTTTTCGGGCGCGGGCGTAATGTGACGACCCAGTTCCGTGCTCATGCGCAGCGCGTCCTCCTGCTTCGCCGCGCGGATCAGAATATTGGCCATCGCGGCAAATGGCGGATATTTCATGAATCTCCGAAATTGCAGTTCTTTTTCGAAAAATCCGTTATAATCCTGCTGTGCCGCGAAGCGGATGGCGTAGTGGTCCGGGTTGATGGTCTGCATGTAAACCATGCCGGGCAAGTCGCCGCGGCCCGCTCTGCCGGCCACCTGAGTCAGGATCTGAAACGTCCGCTCGGCCGCGCGGAAATCGGGCATGCCGATGCCGACGTCCGCCGACACAACGCCCACCAGCGTGACGTTAGGAATGTCGTGGCCTTTGGCGATCATCTGCGTGCCGACCAGAATGTCGAAATTCCGTTCGCGGAAATTCTGCAGAATATCCTCGAATTGGCGCTTGCCGGCGACAGTGTCGCGATCGAGGCGCGCAATCCTTGCCTCCGGGAATTCGCCGTGGAGTTCATCTTCGACGCGCTCGGAGCCGGAGCCCAGGAAGTGGACATGTTCGCTCTGACACTTGGGGCAGACGGAGGGGATTTTTTCCGCGTATCCGCAGTAGTGGCAAAGCAGGCGGCGGTCGCGGCGATGATAGGTCAGCGTCACCGAGCAGTTCACGCATTCCACGCGCTCTCCGCAGGCGCGGCAGGCGACGAACGTGGCGAAGCCCCGGCGGTTGAGCAGAATCATCGCCTGTTCGTTGTTGGCCAGGCGCTCGCGAATGGCTTCGATCAGCGCGCGGGAGAAGATGGCGTGCTTGCGGGTTTCCAAAAACTCCTGGCGCAGGTCGATCACCTGCACGGTGGGCAGCGGGCGCTCGGCGATGCGGTCGGGAAGTTCGAGCAGCGTGTATTTGCCCTGCTGCGCGTTGAAGCGGCTTTCGAGGCTGGGCGTCGCCGAGCCGAGCACCACGCACGCATTCGCCGCCTGCGCCCGCACAATGGCGACGTCGCGCCCGTGGTAGCGCGGCGTTTCTTCCTGTTTGTAGCTCGCGTCGTGTTCCTCATCCACGACGATCAGGCCCAGATTGCGCACCGGCGCGAACACGCCCGAGCGCGTTCCGACCACCACGCGCGCGCCGCCCGCGCGGATTCTGCGCCATTGGTCGGCGCGTTCGGAATCGCTGAACGCGCTGTGAAGGATGGCGACGCGGTCGCCGAAACGAGCGTAGAACTGGCCCGCGACGGCCGGCGTCAGCGCGATCTCGGGAACCAGCATCAGGGCGCTGCGTCCGGCCGCCAGGGCGGCATCGATGGCGTTGAGATAAACCTCTGTCTTGCCCGAGCCGGTGACGCCGTAGAGCAGAAACGTACAGAACTTTCCCGTGGCGATGCCGGCGCCGATGAGATCGAAGGCGTTGCGCTGCGACCCGTTGAGTTCATGCGGCGCGCGGATGGGCGCGCTGCGAATCGCCACGGGTTCCGGCGTCAGCGTTACGGCCCGTTTGCGCGCGAGCGAACGAGCGGCCTGGCTCGCGTTGCGAATCAACGGCTCGATCTCGCCCAGGTTGTGCGTGCCGGGGTGCAGCGCGAGATATGCAAGCAGTTCGCGCTCGGCCTTCGGCGCCTTGCCCTGAGGCTCGGCGCCGATGAGGGCGATGCGCAGTTTCGCGGCGGGCGCGCGCAGCGGATCGCGATCGTGCTGGACGGCTTCGACGGCGATCCATCCCCGGCGCTCGAGCGATTTCAGAATGCGGTCGGCCAGCGGGATCTTCTTTTTGATATGTGCCGCCGATAACGAGCGCGCGGCCAGCATCTGGATCAGCTGGTTCGTCGTATCCTCGGCCTGCGGATCGATCGACATCTGGCGCGAAGCGTCGCGGCCGATGTCGGTCAGCGTGTAGATTTTGCCCGTGCGGATGTCGGACGCGAGCGGCAGCATCGAGCGCAGCACTTCGCCCAAGGGCGCGCAGTAGTAACCGGAGATCCATTTGCCGAGCGCGATCAGTTCCGCATCGAGCACCGGTTCCGGATCGAACAGGCGCAGGGCGTCTTTGACGGGAATCTCCGGAGCCTCGTCGTGAACGTGCAGCACCACACCAGTGAGCTTTCGTATTCCGAAAGGAACCAGCAGACGCGCGCCGGGTTTCACACGCGGCTGCAACGTCAGGGGAAGCGAATAGGTGAATGCCCGATCCAGCGGCACCGGCAGGCTCACGTCGCAGTACTGTGGCAACGTTCATTTTAATCGCCGATTTTGTTTTGGGGTCAGGCTTCAGCATATCCGGGCCGGGGCGGCCCGTCACCAGGATCGGAAACTGGGTTCCCGCGCAGGGCAGGATGGTAGGGGCACCCTCTGGGTCCGGCGGAGTGGCAATCCGCCTGGCCTGGACCGGGCACCACCGTGGGTTTCCGGACAGAAGGGGCGCCCAGATTCCTGCGCATGTGCCACTCCACGTAGTAAGCCGGCATGCAGAGAAAGATGTGAGCGCGGACGCGGTCGGGCTCACGATGGGCGCTCGCCGGGAAAGTCCGGATGCGTAATCCCGGCCAGATCCCGACTGTCGAACAGGGAGAGTTGGAGAACCCCGTCGGAGGCCAGCTTTTTGATGGCCGGCGCGCGCAACGCGGTGATCCATTCGATCCCGGGCGCCGGTTTGAGATTCTCGCGCAGACACGCGCTGGTGATCATGCCGCGGTCGCGGCTCGGTAACGTCTTGTTTCTGCCGCGCCGCGCGCGCAAGAGGGCCGGCAGCACAGAAGCAAATTACTTCAATTTATCCGCAACCTTGGCCAGCGCGGCGTTCGCGCAGGCTGCATCCTTATCGCCGCCCGGAGCGCCGCTGACGGCGACCGCGCCGATGGTTGCATCGCCCACCTTGATCGGCACACCGCCCTGCGCATTGATCGTCCCCGGAATCGTCGCGGGCGGAGCCGCCTGGCCTGGAGGCAATGGCCGCGCAGGGCCCGACGGGCGATTGTTCAGCATTGTCGCCGTCGCCTTCATTTTGGGCGACTTCGGTGGTTGCCGCGCTGGCGCCGTCGTCGCGCAGCATGGCCTTGGGCGCGTTGAGCGCATCCACCACCAACACCGTGACGTGATAACCGTTGGCGCGGCACGCGGCCATCGCATCGTGCGCGATGGTCTGGGCCACATCGAGGGTCAGTATTCTGGATTGCGGGAGTTGCGCGAAGGCGCCGGTCGCGAACATCGCCGCGGCGGCGGTAACGGCAAACGTAGAGAGCTTCATGGCGTCTTGTTCCTCGCGGTCTGAGATGCTGGTATTTTATTGCGCTTTCAATCCCGGCGCAGCATGAATCCGTTGACTCCCGTTTCCATTCGCAATGTGACCAAGGTCTATCCCGGAGGCGTGGAAGCTCTCCGCGGCGTCTCGCTCGATTGCCCTTCCGGACACGTTACCGCGCTGCTCGGCCGCAGCGGCTGCGGCAAGACCACGCTGCTCAATCTCTGCGGCGCGATGGATTTTCCCACCAGCGGCGAGGTGACGCTCGCGGGTCAGGTGACGTCGAACCTCGACGACGCCCGGCTCACCCACCTTCGCCGCCACAAAATCGGGTTCGTATTTCAGTTTTTTCAATTGCTCCCCGCGCTGACCGCGCTCGAGAATGTCGAACTGCCGCTTCTGCTTTCGGGCGCGAAAAACACGGAGGCGACGGCTATGGAGCGCCTGCGCTGGGTCGGCCTCGAAGAGAAGGCGCGCGCGCTTCCTTATCAGCTTTCCGGCGGACAGATGCAGCGCGTCGCGATTGCACGAGCGTTGGCTCATGACCCGGCGATTGTCGTCGCGGACGAACCCACCGGCAACCTGGATACCGCGAGCGGCGACACCATTCTGAAGCTGCTGCGCCGCGCGGCCGACGAATTCGGCGCGGCGGTGGTGATGGCTACGCACAGCGCCGAAGCCGCCGCCATCGCGGACGCGCGCGTGCGCATGCGCGACGGCGAAATCGAATGAAGCTGTTCCGCCGGTTGATTCTGCGTCCGCTGCGCCGCGATCTCACGCGCACGGTTCTGACCCTGCTCTCGATCGCGCTGGGGGTCGCCGTCGTGATCGCCATCGAACTCGCGGGAGACGCCGCGACCGGCTCCTTTCAATCCTCGCTGACCACACTGGTGGGCAAGGTGGATTATGAAATCACGGCTACCGGCGGCGTGGACGAACGCTACATCGCCAAGCTCGACGCGCTTCCGGTGAACGCGCGCTTCTCGCCGGTGATCGAGCAGCCCGTCTTGATTCCCGGCCAGGGTTCGATCACGCTCTACGGAATCGACACCATATCGGCAGCCGGGGCCGGCAGCGGCGAAAACGCCGACTTCAACCCCGAACAATTCGAAAACTCCGCCGTCGTATCGGCCGATCTTGCCTCGCGTCTGCATCTGAAAAAAGGCGATCAAATTCTGAATTTCACGATTCAGGATATTGCGCCGGACCAGAACAACGAGTGGCTGGCGGTCGATATCGCCGCCGCCCAGCGCCTGCTGGGCATGTACGGCAAGCTCGACCGCATCGAAGTTTTTCTCGCCCCGCACGAAAACGCAAACAAGCTGGAACGCCTGATCAAATCCACAGTGCCCTCGGCGTGGGAGGTCGAAACGCCCGGCGCGCGCAGCGAGGAGAATCGCCGCATGCTGCGCGCGTTTCGCTGGAATCTGCGGATTCTCAGCTACATTTCGCTGCTGGTCGGCGCGTTTCTTATTTACAACACCATCGCGGTTAGCGTTGTCCGCAGGCGCACGGAGATCGGCGCGCTGCGGGCGATCGGGACCAGTTCGCGCGCGGTGTTGGCGATCTTCCTCGGCGAAGCAACCATGCTCGGCCTTCTCGGCTCGGCCCTCGGCGTCGCGCTGGGACGCGGACTCGCGGCGGCTTTGGTCGGGATGCTCTCCGACACGGTGAACGCGCTGTTCGTCACCAGCACGCCGGGTGTGATCGAACTCAGCGCCACATCGATCGTCGCGGCGCTCGTCACCGGGACCGCGGTCGCGTTCGCATCGGCACTGATCCCCGCTCGCGAAGCGGCTCGCGTGGCGCCGGCCGAAGCCATGCGGCAATCTGTGGTGGAACACGAAACGCGCCTTCATGTCCGGCGGGATGTTGTCATCGCGTCCATTGCCGCGTTCGTCGCTTGGGTGCTTTGCCAATTCGGTCCGATCGGCGGACGGCCGGTGCTTGGCTACGCGTCGACGCTGTTCGCAGTGGGGTCGGCCGCGATGATCGCGCCCGCATTCGTGACCGGCATCGTGCGGATACTGCGAGGGGCGCTGAAGCGGATCGGCGGCGCCGCCGGACTGATCGCCGGACGCAGCCT
>JASHSD010000857.1 GCA_030036985.1 Bryobacteraceae bacterium | reverse complement strand
GCAGCGGGGGACGCTGCAACACTGGAGCCCCGGGTACAACGGATTACCGGCGCAAGGACGCGTGAAACTGGCCGAGGGCGCGACGCTGCGGGGAGTGCCGCAGGACGCCTTGCGGCGTCCTGCGGTCTCGCCTGCGCGTGAAGAAAGCTCCGGCCCGCTGCGCGACAGCGTTCCGGCGCAGCAAGCAGGGGCCACGCCAGAGGGCGGCGCGCGGCCGATTGGCCCCGCGATTGACGGAGAAGTAGCGCAACTGGTGAAGGACCGGATCGCGAAGGGGCTGCCGGTGAAGATCTTCACGCGGCGGATCTCGGACGATCCGACGGGAGCCAACCGGCGCGCGGTAGAGGCGGCCGTGCGCGAGCAGTTCGGCGTGGACCTGCCCATCACCGACGTAAAGGAGGCGGGCGACGGGGCGATCTACGACGACAGCTCGAACGTGGAGCACAACACGGGTCGCATCCTGGCGCACACGACGAACCCGGGAGACGAGGGCAAGCCGATCCTGGTGGACCTGGACGGAACGCTGCGGCGGACGGAGCCCAGTGGCCGCACGTCGCCGGCGGTGCCACCCGGCGAGCGCGTTGCCGGCGGTGTTGGCGGAGTGAGCGGGGTTAGAACAAATCAGGATGCGACTTACGCCGCCAGCAACGCTGAATCCGAAGTGCTGCGGGTGGCGCGATTCGGCAAGGGAAAAGCGGCGGCCCAGCAGCGCACGGTGCAGGAGAACGCGGCGCAACACCGCAGCGCGACAGAGAAGGTTTTGCCGGGACTGAACGCGCTGGTGCTCGATCCGGACGGCACGGGCGTGTGGCACCGCGTGCTCGGCCGAGTGCCGGAAGGCGCTGAAAAACTGGGAGCGGGCCAGAACTGGCGCGGAGTGAGCCTGAGCCGCGGCGCGGTGAACGCAGCGTATGCTTTTTTCCGCGCGGCGGCGGAAGACGCGAAGGCTACCGGAGAGCGCGGTGAAGTTGTAGACGGCTACAACCGCATGGCACAGGCGCTGAAAGCGGCGCGGACGGCGGATGGCACGGCGACGGTGCTGCGCGGCGACTACCGCGACGACACGGCACGCGAAGAGGCGTGGCACGCCTGGCAGCGGCAGCATGGACTGACAGATTCCGACGCGCTGCGCGAGGTGGCGGGGCGGCCAGAATTCCAAGATGCCCTGGAGAGATTGCGGCGCATGGGATACCGCGACGCCACGCCGGGAACGCTAGCCGTGGAGGCGATGGCCAAGGCGCTTGCAGGCGACGCAGACTTCAAGCTGACGGACGGAGAGCGCGAGGATCTGGCCAGGAGCTTCCTGCTGGCAGCGCGCGAGGAAGCGGGCGCAGACGCGTTTGAAAATCTGCCGGAGGTAGACGCCCGGCTGAGGAGCCTGGTAGATACTGAGATACGAAGGAGCTACGACTATGGCGGGGGAGATGAGGGCGGCGTTCAAGCAGGCGGCGAACCGGCGCACGGAGAAGCGGCTGGACGCGCTGGCGAAGAAGCACCTGAAAGACCTGGGACCGGAGGACGTGAGGATCATCGGCGGACCGCGGGACCAGGCGGTGACAAAGGCGCTGAACGAGGCGTTCAGCAACGCGAGACGGCGGAAGGTGAACTAGGGCAGGGCGCAGGAAACAGGAAACAGGGAACAGAAGAGGCAGCGGAACGTGGGACGCCAGCCGGCACGAACCACGCTGAACCTGCGCCGGGCAAACCCGCAGGCCAGGAGGCCTCCGATGCAAGTATGCGCTCAACCGGCACCGGGAATCAAGAGCAGTTCGGGCCGCCGGATCAGCCCACGCTCTTCCAACGCGACCCGGAGGCGGAGCGGCAGAATCCGTGGTACCTGAAGAGCGAGCGCGTGGTGGCTGACAAGATGCGCGGACCGATGCCGGGCGGCCAGGCGCTGAAGATGCTCGAGAACAACGGCGTGAAGGCCGAGGAGTTGAAGTGGACCGGGCTCGGCGATTTCCTCAAAGACAAAGCCAGGGTGACTCCGGAGGAGATCGCGCAGGCGCTGCGCGAGGGCGCGGTTAAAATCATTCCAACCGAAAACGTGCACGAGCCCATCAGCGATGCGGAGATGAGCCGGCGGATTGCCACGGGCGAAGGCAACCTGGCCGGCCGCCCGGCGCGATACGCAAGCTACGTGGAGCCTGGTGGGAGGAACTACCGCGAGTTGCTGCTGACGCTGCCAAAAAATCCGGCGGGGAATTTTGAGAGCCGCCACTGGGCCGAGCCGAACCCGGTGGCGCACGTGCGCATGAACGATCGCACCGGGCCCAACGGCGAGAAGCTGCTGCACCTCGAAGAGGTGCAGAGCGACTGGCACCAGAAGGGCAGCAAAGAGGGCTATGGAGCCAGCCAAGCCGATTATGACGCGCGCGACAAGGATATTCGCGAAAATCTCTGGCCGCCGGCGCGCGAGGCACTTAAAGCTGCAGACAGACTTGGTTTTGATACCGTGGGCCAAGCTGGCGCTGCGGTTGTCGGACACGAAGATTGGGCTACACGTTGGGATGTCAACGATCTCCCCAACGACCAGAAAAAAACAATCGAGGACTACGCTTCAGCCAGACGGCAATTAGAAGAAGATAGTAGAAACCGTGCGCTCGCGGGCGGTGTGTCCCCAGCCCCGTTTTCGAAGGACTGGCACGAGATGGCGCTGCGGCGGATGCTGCAGTACGCGGCCGAGAACGGCTATGACGGGCTGAGTTTAACGCCAGGTGAGCGCCAAGTCGAACGGTATCCGGGAATGCCCGAAGAGAACAAGCCGGGACTCCGCGATCTCTATGACAAAAAAATTTCTGGATACCTGAACAAGTTCGGCAGCCAGTTTGGGGCGAAGGTGGAGACGGTCGAGCCGACAAGGAATTTTTCGAAAGACGAGTTTGGAAACTGGATGAAGAATGCGGAGCCCGGGACCACGCGGCAGGAGGTCGATGCGCACTGGGCACGCGGCCTCGACTCTCCGGTTGTCGAAGACTTTTATGCGGCGCATCCGCAGAGATCGTTCCCCATGCTGCCGGTGACCGACGCGATGCGGCAGAGCCTGCGCGAAGCAGGAGTGCCCCTGTTCCAAAGATCAGAGAGCAGCGGTCAGGGATCAGAAGAGCCTGACCGCGGCACCGTGCCGATCGATGAATACGCGCGGGCGCTGGAGGGCGAGCCGCACCCGGGCGTCCCCATCGAGCAGTACATCCACGAGCTGGAACAGCAGGAAGAAGCGGAACGGGAGAAGTGGGCAAAAGGCGCACCGCCCGAGGCCTACGAGCGCGATGCAGCCGCATACGAAGCGCGGGAGACGGCGCGGCGAGCAAGGATGGCGCAGGCGCTCAGGGAACAGCAGCGGACGCTGCCGCTGGGCGGCGGCTCGGCCTGGCAACGCGCAGTCGGTGCTTACAAGAACTGGCGCGACGACGTGCCTGACGCCGGCGACGACCTGAAAGCTGTGAACCGCGAGAACCGCGGCATCAAGGACCGCAGCGTGCTGCAGGTAAAGGAAGCCCTCCAGGATTACCGCAAGGATTTTGTGGGCAAGTCGAAGGCGGAGATCACGCAGTGGGTGGACGACTACGAGCACGGGCGGTTCGACGCGATGAAGCCGGAGATGCGCGACGTGGCGGTCGCGCTGCACAACGTGGCCCGGCAGGACATGCTCGACTTGCAGAAGGTGGACCCGACGCGGCAGAACGACGAGGACTACGTGAAGTTCTACATCGGTCACCTGTGGGAGAACAATGCGGCCGCGCGCCGCGTATTGGGCGAGAGCAAATCACTCTTCGGCGATACGAGCTTCCGGCAGGCGCGCACCATCCGCGACTTCAAGGAAGGGATCGATCTGGGGCTGACGCCGAAGACGTGGAACCCCATCGACTGGGTGCTGATGCGCCACGCGGCGGAGCGGCAGTACATCTTCGGCCAC
>JASHSD010000856.1 GCA_030036985.1 Bryobacteraceae bacterium | reverse complement strand
ATACACATGGGCGCCGAAGCCCTGTTCTGGTTTCATCCCCTGGTGTGGTGGCTGGGAGCGCGGTTGATGGAAGAGCGGGAACGCGCTTGCGATGAAGAAGTGCTGCTCGCAGGCAATGAGCCGGAATCATACGCCGAGGGTATTCTAAAAGTCTGCGAGCTGTACCTGGAGTCGCCGTTGCCGTGTGTGTCCGGAGTGACAGGGGCGAATCTCAAGAAGCGAATCGAGGCAATCATGACCAAGCCGATTGGCCTCCAACTGAGCTTCGCCGGCAGGATCGGGCTGGCGATGGCCGGCGCGCTGGCCTTGGCAGCGCCGATTCTCGTGGGCCTCCTGGATACACCCGTTATTCGGGCTCAATCCCCCGAGGCGGCCCGACCGAATTTTGAAGTGGCCTCCGTCAAGCCGTGCAGGGCACAGCCCTATATCAAGCTGGGAGGGGGAGATTCGTCTCCCGGAAGACTGAGCACCGGGTGTGATCTTCTGGCCGATGACACGAATCAGGGCCTGATTCAGCGCGCCTATGTGAGGTTCGCAGGCGGTCACACCAATCCATTTGGAATTCTCCCCATCAAAGGAGGCCCGAAGTGGATTCATTCCGAGTTGTACCGGATCGACGCAAAGGCGGAAGGCCACCCGAGCATGGAGACGATGATGGGCCCCATGCTTCAGACGCTGCTGGAAGACCGGTTCAAGCTGAAGATCCGTCGAGTCACAAGCGAAGGGCCGGTTTACGCTCTCACGTCGACAGGAGAAACCAGACTGAAGCCCTTTACGGAAGGAAGTTGCGTTCCCATGCCCTTGGCGATGCCGGCGCCGACGCCTCCACCCGGTAAAAGGTTCTGCCAAGTGCGGATGTGGCTTCAGAATCCGTCGATTGAGGCCGAAGGCAGCACCCTTACCGAGTTTTCGAAATGGCTGGATCGCATTCTGGACCGGCCGGTAATCGATAAGACGGGCATAACCGGCAAATTCGACATCCACCTGGAGTTTTCGCGCGATCTGGCAACGCCAGGATTGCCTGGCCTGATCGAACAGCCTCCGGGTACACCGACCGCGCCGACGTCTGATCCAACCAGGCCAACGATCTTTACCGCGATACAGGAGCAGCTTGGACTGAAACTGACGCCGGCCAGGGGACCTGTCGAATCTCTGGTGATCGATCACATCGAGAGACCGTCCGCAAACTAATGCCGGTCTACTTGCTCGACAAATGCGAAACGTCCTTCTCGTTATCGCCGCAATCGAAATCGAGCAGATCGGTATCGAGCTGAATGACCTCGTTCAGCTTAACCGTCCAAGGCTTCGTGTAAGCCTTCGGATCGTCCACCGTGATCTCGATTTCCATGTGCCCGAAATCAATGCGATGGAACCGCTCGACGATCTTAGCCGCATCCGTCATCGGATTACCGATCGCATCCAGCCATATTCCGTCGCGAAAACCGCTCGTCTCGACCACTAACGTATCCCCTTCCCACTTGCCAGTGGAATACCCATTCCAGGATGGAGTCGGATCCACCGGCAAAGAACGCCCGTCGGTATAGATCTGCCGATAAGTGGTGTCGAGCTCATTCAGAATGACTAACAGCCCATGCCCCTGCAGATACTTCTGCGGCCCGTTCCAGGTATGCAGACGTATCGGCCCGATGGGTGAACAATGCGACATGGGATCGTTCACGCGGTTCTCAGAGCGGCGCTGCTTTACCAGATCCGCGGCCCAAGGTTGATAAGGCAAGCCGCCTCTGAGGCCCACAGCGATGTTGGCGAATTCATCCGCAATCGGCCCGCATCCGGGAAAGTCGGGATTGGGCGCATGGGTGGGCGGGATGGTCCATAAGCCCGAAAGGTCCGGCTTGCCGTCCGGAGTGCGCGGGCACGCGGCGCCGAGATTCGGCTTCCCATCCGGAGTTTGCGGAACCCCGGCGGTCGGGTAATTGATCCATTGCGCGGATAGCGGACAAATCAAGCCGGTGAAGACCACCACCCGCGCAGCCGCCATCGGAACCCGCATCGGTTTACTGCGGATTGGCCGGTGGGGCAGCCCCGCGGCCACGGCCGCGTCCCTGACCATTCGCCTGCAACAGATGCGTCAGCGTATGGACATAACGCAGCTTCCCGTTTTCGACGCGAAACAGGTGCGTGTCCGGCGCGCCGCTTCCGCCGTTGGCGTTTCCCGCGCCGAACGTGCAGAAGGCCACGATGGCCCCAATCTCCTCATCCACTACGAAATGCCGGTTCGCGATGTTGACCCCGCTCGGAACGCCGACATCGCAGGAGTCTTTCGGAGATCCTTTGCCCGTATACATCCCGCCTTCGGTGCGCTGGCAGGGATAACCCCACGGCACCAGATCCTTCTTACCTTCGAGGAACGCATCAAGGTAAGCGTTGGCCGCGTGCACCAGCGTGTCCCGTGTGTCGCGCTTGTCCGGGGGAATCGCGCCCCACTCTTCAATCGAAGAATACTTGAGGTAGTTATCGACGTTAAATCCCCAATAACCCTTCGTGGTCCACAGCATCTCGATCTCTGCAATCAGCCCGTGATTCACGCGCAGCCGTGTGCCGAGCACATAAGGGTTGTCCGGGTCCGCGACGATCACTTCGGTAAAGGTCTGACAAGTCGCCGTGTCCAGAAGGCTGCGCTGGTGGTCGATCTTCATCGCCTTCTTAATAAGGCCATCGTCGATCCTCATGGGCTTGGTGTTCTCGACATAGCCCAAGCCCTTCGCCAGCGGCAGGCCGGAAACGTCGCCCTTGGTTTGCGCCTCGATATAGAGGTCGGTCGCGGCCTGCAGACCGGCTCGCGTGCAGTCGATCTCCGCGAAGCCGACCGCCGGCGCGGCCAACGCGCACGAGAGCACAATCCACTGAATAACGCCACGATTCATACAAATTCTCCTGAATTTCCGGGTTACGCCAGCGCTTTACCGTAAAGCACCAGCAGCCGGCTCCACGCCTTCTCCGCCAGCGCTTCGTTGTAAACTCCCGAATCCGGCGGGCACCATCCGTGCGCGGCGCCGTACACTTCGATCTCGGCCGGCAGGTTGGCCTTGGCGAACGCCTCTTTCAGAACGTCCTTCTCCATGGGGTTCTGCTTGTCGTCGGTTTGCGCAATCGCGATCAGGAACTCCGCGTGGCTCATCACGGCCTGCAGGTGCGGACTATTCGGCTGATTGGTCGCGAGACCGTTGCCACCATGGAATGTGGCGACCGCGCCGATGCGGTCCGGCGCCGCGTACGCCGTGCGAAACGCCATCGGCCCGCCCATGCAATATCCTTGCGTGCCCAGCTTCTTACTCTTATCCACCGCGGATTGCTGGTCCAGCCACGCGGTGAACGCCTTCGCATCCGTAATGTGCGTGGTTTCGTTCAGACTTCGCGCCAGCGGCATCAGCTCCTGAATCGGCGTTGCCGCGCCCTTTGAGGATGTCGGGGCCTTCTGCGTCCTATAGAACGGATTCACCACCAGCACCGCGTAGCCCGATTCGGCCAGACGCTTGCCCATCTGGCGGAACGCCGGCCGCAACCCGAAAATATCCGGCCACACCAGAACGCCCGGCGCCGTACCGCTCGACGGGTGCACGAAATAGCAGTCCGCCGTGCCGTCCGGCGTCTTGACGTTCACGTCCATTTCCATCACATCCGCCGCATTCGCCACGCGCGGAAGCATCATGGCGATGCCCGCGCCCAAAATCATGCCGAATTGCTTTCGCGTCACCAGACCGCGCGCTTCGTATTCCAGCCGGTCGTCTTCAAAATGATCCTGATCGCACATATTCGCTCCTTATAGATGCCTTTCGGATATTCTATTCCATTTCCGGCGGCGGGATTCAGCGCGCCGCGCCCGCGGGCAGGCCGTCGATGTCGCCGCCATCCAGCGCAAGCGTGAGCCGGTACGGTTTCTTCGTGTACGACTGCACCACGCCCTGAAAGTGAACGGGCGTGCCGGCGGCGATGGCGGCGTTCAGCGCAGGCAGAAACATCAAAGCCGCATCCCCCTCCGGATCGTCGACATTCACGATCAGCTCATTCGGCGAAGGCTGGGACACCACAATACCGGAAAAGCGGGAGCCGGCCCCAGGGGCCAGTCCGCCCTTGATCTGCGCGAAATAGCTGTCTCCGTCTGCTATCAATGCGTGCCTGACTTTGCCCCAAATAACGGCGGGGTCAACCCCGGGCCGTTGCGCGAATCCGAGGGTCGCCACCAGCGCGATTCCGATCAGTCTCAGCCGCATGAGCGTTCTCAGGCAATCCTACCGCAAAATCGGCCTCTGTAACGTTGTTGATCGCGCTCAGTATGCATATTCGGATGAACATCGTGAAAATGTTTTTGAGCGGAGTGTTTCTTTCGACTCTGCTGCTGCAGGCGGCGTCGCTTGAAGTGGCGTCGATCAAACCGGCTGTCCCGGACACCTATGGCAGTTCAGGCGAAGACGGCCGCAACGGAGTGCTCAGGATGTACAACGTCAGCCTGAAGCGATGCATCCGCTACGCGTACGAAATCCCCGAGGACCAGATCCTTGGCGGCCCGAAATGGATCGACGAACTCCACTACGACATTCTGGCGAAGGCCGATCGTCCGGCCGGGGAACCCGAACTTTTGACGATGCTTCAACCGCTGCTGGCAGACCGCTTTCAGCTTCGGCTTCACCGCGAAACGCGGTCCGTACCTGGCTATACGCTCACGGTGGCAAAAGGCGGGATCAAGGCAACGCCTGCCGATCCGAGCAGACATTCCGGCGGCAATGGCGGCCGCGGCTTCATCGACGCCACCGCGTCTCAACTCTCGACGCTCACAATCAGGTTGTCGGCGCTTCTCGGGCGCCCCGTTATCGATATGACCGGCGACAAACGCAGGTTCGACTTCCACTTGAGATGGACTCCGGACGACGCGCAGACGGGCGCGGACTCAGCACCTTCCGATAAGCCTTCTCTGTTCACGGCGCTCCGGGAACAACTCGGACTGAAGCTTGAATCGAGGAGGGTGTCGGCGGATGTGCTGGTAGTGGATCGCGCCGAGTTACCGTCGGCCAATTGACGCCCCGACACCGGAAAATCTTTCGCTTGCATTCCGCACATCTCGATAGTAAAATAACAAACATATATAGTAGGAAACCGATGCCGCCGCTGAAACTGCCGAGACTGACAAAGCTGGAAATGCAGATCATGGAAGCGCTGTGGAGTCTGGGACCCTCGTCGATCCGCGAGATTCAGGAAGCGTTTCCCGAACGCAACCGGCCCGCCTACACGACCATCCAGACCACTGTTTATCGCCTTGAGGACAAGAAGGCGCTGCGCCGCGTGAAGAAAATCGGCAACGCGCATATCTTCGAAGCGGTGGTGTCGCGCCATGCGGCTCAGGGCAGGCTCATCGACGAACTGCTGGGATTATTCGGAGGCCGCACGCAGCCTGTCATGTCCCATCTGATCGAATCGGGCAAACTCACGCTGGACGACGTTCAGGAAGCGGAAAAGACCCTGCGCCGGATGTCGAAGAAGGAGGCGCCGAAGTGATATCGCTCCTCGAAAATCATTTGTGGCAATCGACCCTGTTCGCCGCGATTGCCGGGCTTCTGACGCTCGCGCTGCGACAAAACCAGGCGCGGGCGCGCTATTGGATCTGGCTCGCCGCTTCGGCGAAATTTCTCCTGCCGTTTGCGCTTCTGGTCTCCGCCGGCAACCGCGTGCCGCTGCCCCATTCGTCCGCGGTTGCGCCCCGATTGCCGGTCGCGGCGACAGAGATCGGACAAATCGCGCAGCCATTCACGCCCTCGCCGATTCGCTACGACGCTGTTCCCGCCGCGACGGCGATGCCTGTGGTTTTTGCGATCCTGTGGATCTTCGGAACGATCGCGGTGCTCCTCTTCTGGTTCGCTCGCTGGAGACGCGTCCGCGCGATAGTCCGGGCCGCATCGCCGATTGATATCGGAGCGCAAATCGAAACCCTGTCTTCGACCGCGCCGATCGAACCCGGCGTCTTCGGCATCTTCCGGCCTGTGCTGCTGTTGCCGGACGGAATCGCCGAACGCCTTACACCCGCGCAGTTGCGCGCAATCGTCGCGCATGAGACATGCCATGCCCGCCGCCGCGACAATCTCACCTCCGCGATTCACATGCTGGTCGAAGCCGTGTTCTGGTTTCACCCGCTGGTGTGGTGGATCGGCGCACGATTGGTCGACGAACGCGAACGCGCCTGCGATGAAGAAGTGTTGCGTCAGGGCAGCGAACCGGAAACGTATGCCGAGGGGATTCTCGGGGTTTGCAGGCTGTATCTCGAATCTCCGCTCGTCTGCGTCTCCGGGGTCACAGGGGCGGACCTTAAGAAACGCATCGAAGGGATCATGACGAATCGCATCATTCGGCGCATGGGTTTTGGCAGAAAGCTGATTCTCGCCGGCGCCAGCGCAATGGCAGTCATTCTGCCCGTATCGGTTGGCATCCTCAGTGTGCCTCACGGCCAGGCGCAATCCCCGGCGGCGCCCACGTTCGATGTGGCGACGGTGAAGCCATCGCCTCCTCCGCAAGGAGATCTCATTCAGATCAACCTGGGTACCATGCTCAACGGCACGATCAGCTTCAACAACGTTTCGCTGAGCGACTGCCTGAAGTACGCTTACGGCATCGTTTCCGACGCGCAGTTGGTGGGACCGGACTGGATCAAATCCAAAGAGGTGCGTTTCGACATCGTGGCGAAGGCCCCGCCGAATACTTCCCGCGATCGGATCGATCTGATGCTGCAAAACCTGCTCGCCGAACGGTTGAAAGTCGCGGTACATCACGAGCAAAGGGAAATCCCGCACCTCGCATTGGTAGTGGGCAAAAACGGGCCGAAGCTGCGCGCGGCGACGACGCTGGGACCTAATCCTGCGCGGCGCGGCCACATCGCCGGATCGCACATGCCTATGCGAGGACTCGCCATGCTGCTTTCGCGCTTCGAGCGTCAGACGATCATCGACGAGACCGGGCTCAAGGGAGATTTTGAAGTGAAGCTGGATTGGACCCCCGACGATGCTATCCATCCCGACGATCAGGGCGCTCCGTCGTTATTTACCGCGGTCGAGGAACAACTGGGTCTGAAGCTGGAATCGCGCAAAGGTCCGCTCGATGTTCTGGTCGTCGATCATGCGGAAAAAATACCGACGGACAACTGAAAGGGAACTTGCACCCGGTTCGATCCCGACAATCCGCCCCAGGAGCCAACACACGGCCCGGCTGCTGTGCCGTTCTGCGGATTTCGCGGCCTCGGCGTCAGTGGTCCGGAGCATACGCTCGATATGCTCAGCGTTCAACTTCCCGAGTTTGGCAAGGCCCTCGCCACGAGCATGCAGGCGAACATCATCGATCAGACTGGGCTTTCCGGCGGGTACGACGTCCGTTTACGATGGGCCACCGACGATAGTCCTGATCGTCCGTCGATCCTCACCGCAATCCAGGAGCACTTGGGACTGAAGCTGGAGTCAATCCGGGCTCCGACCGAAGTGATTGTGATCAACCACGTCGAGCGGCCTTCGGAGAACTGAATTCGGGGAACAATCTTCTCTATTCAGGTGTCCAAAACCCATGCCCCGCGTTGGCGCATCGCTGTCCCTGGCCTTTATCCTTCCTTTCGCTCTTGCCGGGGCGACGCCCGCGTTCGATGTGGCGACGGTGAAACCATCGCCTCCCCCGCAAGGAGACTCCTTTCAAATCAATTTGGGCACGCTGCTCAACGGCACGCTCAGCTTCACTAACGTTTCGCTCAGCGACTGCCTGAAGTACGGTTACGGAATCGAAGCTGGAATCGCGCAAAGGCCCGCTCGATGTTTTGGTCGTCGACCACGCGGAGAAAATACCGACGGACAACTGAGCCAGTGGGCCAAAACGTCACAACACGGAGCGTTTCGGCAACGGGCGCGCGGGCGACGGGAGTAGTTTCTTCATTGTTTCCGCCGTGCGAAGTCGCGGGCAATATCCTGCTGTGCGAAACCGGCATCCACGCGATCCGCGATTTCGCCGTCAGATCTGCAAACGGATTCGCTAACGAAAGAAGCTACGCCGCGTCGAAGAGGTACTCAGGCATGAAATGGGTCGGACCAGTGCTGCTTCTGGCTGTCGCAAATGTGCCGCACGCGTACGCCCAAACACCCGCTGCCCGGCCGCGTTTCGAAGTGGCGTCGGTAAAGCCCGCGGGGAGCGGCATTCCTTTCGGCTTTCAGCCGGGCGGCAGATTTCGGGCTACCGGCGTTACCGTGAAGCTCCTGATCCGGCTGGCGTACCAAGTACCGTTCTTCGAGATTTCCGGCGGACCGGACTGGTTCAATTCCGCCCGGTTCGATATCAACGCGAAGGCCGGCGGCGACGTGGATCAGGAACAGGGACGGCTGATGCTGCAGACACTGCTGGAAGACCGATTCCGGCTGAAGGCGCACCACGAAACGAAAGACCTCCCGATTTACGCGCTGCTGGTCGCGAAGAGCGGCTCGAAGCTCAGGGACTCGCGGGGTTCCTCATGCACGACATACGATTTCGGCAATGCGCAAAGCGAGCCGCCTCGTCACCCGTGCCAGACATTAAATTACGGGAACCGCATCGTGGGCGGCAAAGTAAGCATGAAAGAAATGGCCGATTTCCTCTCACAGTTGCCGGAATTTGGCCGCCGCGTGATCGACAAGACCGGACTGACAGGGACTTATGATCTCGATCTGAAGTGGACGCCGGCGGGAACGGGCACGGGCGACGAAACAACGGGTCCGTCCATTTTCACGGCGCTGCCGGAGCAACTGGGGCTTCGACTCGAATCGCAGAAGGGCCAGGTCGAGATGTTCGTCATCGACCATGCCGAAAGGCCGCCGGAGAACTGATGCGCGCGCACTGTCACCCGTTTTTGCTGTGGGGTCAGGCCTTCGGGCCTGCCGCCGGGCTTCCGCCCGGCGC
>JASHSD010000855.1 GCA_030036985.1 Bryobacteraceae bacterium | reverse complement strand
CTTTTCTTCGTGAGGCGCCGGCTGCGCCAGCTCGGCTTTCGATTCCGAAGGTCTGGTTTCCGGCGCGGCGGCTTCGGGGCGGCGGGTTTCGGCCGGCGATTCGACGCGCTCTTCGACCGCCGCGCCGGCACCGTTCTGGTGCCCGACCGAGATGGAGTCGTAAGGTTCGCCCTTGTAATAACGACGCAACTGCTCGGCTTTGTCTTCGTCAATCGAGCTGGAGTGGGTGACCTTTTCGGCGATGCCGAGTTCGTGGAGCTTGTCGATCACCTCGCGCGACTTCACTTCCAATTGCCGCGCCAGCTCATTGATTCGAATCTTACCCATATTGAAGCGTTTCGTTTACTGCCTGCTGCCGCTCCGATCCGGCACGGTCCCCTTCGGGTCAACCACTCCTGACGACAAAGACACAACTCCTTCACGCAGTTCAGGGAACCTGCTCTTCGCCCGATTCTGCCGCGGAATCGACCTCCACGCCCCCATCGGCGGCGGATTCCGCCGATTCCATTATCGTATCATCCGGCGCCGAAGCCGCATTATTCTCAGGAATATCGGGATTTTCCGCGGCTTCGGCCGGCGCGGGATTCCCGGATGAAGCTTCAACCGCATTCGCCGCCTGCTCCTCCACATATTCCTGGCCATAAAAGCGATTGATCGCCTGCTGAATCCGGTTGACGGCCTCTTCGTCGATCCCTTCGAGGGCTTCGAGTTCCTCCGGCGTCATGCCGCCGAGCCGTTCCACGGTGCCGATGTTCCCCTTGACCAGCGCATCAACGGTTGCTTCCGCCAGACCGTGTTCGATCAGCGCGGAGACGGGCGCGCCCGTCGAGAGCTGCTCGATGGCGTTCTGCACTTCCTGGCGTTTTTCCTCTTCGCTCTTGATATCGATCTTCCAGCCCAGCAGCTTCGCCGCCAGGCGAACGTTCTGGCCCTTCTTGCCGATGGCGAGAGAGAGCTGCGAATCGTCCACGATCACTTCCATGTGACGCTCGGCCGGATCGAGAATGGTGACCCGGCTGATCTTCGCCGGACTCAGCGCGTGCGTGGCGAAAGTCACCGGGTCGTCGGAATATTCGATAATGTCGATTTTTTCCCCGCGCAGCTCGCGAATAATCGACTGCACCCGCATGCCCTTCATACCCACGCATGCGCCGACGCTGTCGACGTCGCGGTCGCGGCTGGAAACGGCGATCTTCGTGCGTTCGCCCGCCTCGCGGGCACAGCCGCGAATGGTCACGGTGCCGTCGTAAATTTCGGGAACTTCCTGTTCGAAGAGGCGCTTGACGAGTTCCGCGTCGGCGCGCGAAACCACCACGCCCGGCCCTTTTGCGGACTTATCTACGATCTTGATGACGCAGCGCACGCGGTCCCCCGCACTGTAGCTTTCCAGACGCGATTGCTCGCGCTTGGGCAGCCGGGCTTCGGTTTTGCCGAGATCGACCACCAGATCGAGACCCTCGATGCGTTTGATGGTGGTGTTCACCAGCTCGCCGACGCGGTCGGCATACTCGCGGTAGATGGTCTCCCGCTCGGCTTCCCGGACCTTCTGAAAAATCACCTGCTTGGCCGTCTGCGCCGAGATGCGCCCCAACGCATCGGTCGGTTTGGGAATGCGGATAACGGCGCCGACCTCGGCCAGCGGATCGAAGCGCCTGGCCTCCGACACGGTCATCTCGATGCTGGGATCGACCACCGGATCGGCCACCGTCTTGACAGCAAACAGCCGCATACCGCCGTTTTTTTCGTCGAACTCGGCCTCGTAATTCTCGACCGTGCGGAAATGCTTGCGCGCGGCGATGAGCATTGCGTCCTTCACAGCGTCGAGAACGATCTGGGCGTCGATGCCTTTTTCTTTGCTGAGCGTTTCAATTGACTGATAAATGCTGTCCACGATTTGCCTCTGAGAAATAAGACCGGGTGACGATCGGGTCGGCGGCGATTACCAATCGAACTTCAGATTGGCGCGGTCCACCTGTTCGAAGGGGAAGGTGACGTTGGCGCCGCCGGGGAGTTCGACTGTAACCCGCTGATCGCCAGATCGTCCGACTTCCTCGGCGCGCGCAATCACGCCGTCAAAGTGCTTCAGCGCGACCTTCCGCGAATCGGCCGCGGCGGATTCGAGCGGCTCTTTGAGCACCACCTTGACTTTTTTGCCGGTGAAGCGCTGCCAGTCGCGCCATGTGCCGAGCTTGCGCTCGAGGCCGGGAGAACTGACCTCCAACTCATACGAGCCGGGGATGGGATCTTCGACATCGAGCACGGCTTCGACATCGCGCGAAATCCGTTCGCAGTCGGCGTGCGTCACGCCTTCGGGCTTATCGATATAGATCCGCAAAAGGTGGTTGTGTCCCGAACCTTTCAGCTCCACTTCCACGATCTCGATCCCCGCGGGGGCGGCAGCGCGCTCTGCAATGGCCGTGATCCTTGAAATGGCGTCCTCCCGTTTCATGCCTGCACCAATAAAAAAGTGGGCTTCCGCCCACTGTTTGAGTCCGACAGCAGTTTCAGTATAACAAAGTGGAACCCGGAAAATTGGATTCTTACCGAGCCGCGACACTTCCGTACCCGCAACCCCTCCGTACCCGCGACCTTCCGTACCCGCGACCTTCCGTACCGAGCCGCGACCGCGAGGGAGCGGTCGCCGGGAGTCAGGTGGCGGTTCAGCTTGACTTATGCCAACCCTATGTCGCGCACCCCCGCTTCGATTCGACGCGCCCCCCTGATTTTCGGCAAAGCTTTTTCGTAATATGGATAGAGACCTATGCCGATTTACGAATACCGTTGCCAATCCTGTGGAGACAAATTCGAGAAGCTGGTGCGCCGCGCCACGGACGTTCTCGAAACCGGATGCCCGTCCTGCGGCGACAAACACCTGGAGCAGCAGTATTCGACCTTCGCCGCGCATGGCGCAGCATCGGAGGACGCATGCTTCAGCCCGGCCCAGACGCGCATGGGCGGCGGTTGTGGCGGCGGCATGTGCGCCACGCCCGATCTCTGCGGCCGCAACTGAGCCGTTGCTGAACCGAACTCGCTCCCGTGCGCCGTCTCATCTCGTCGGGATCGGCCTTCGAGCGTGAAATCGGGTATTCCCGCGCCGTGGTCGACGGCGATATGGTATTTGTCTCAGGAACTACCGGCTTCGATTATCGGACAATGACCATCTCCGATGACGTGGCCGAGCAGGCCGACCAATGCATGCGCAACATCGAGCAGGCGCTGGCGGAGGCCGGCAGCAGGCTCGCGGACGTGGTGCGGGTGCGCTACATCCTGCCGAACGTTGCCGATTTCGAACCCTGTTGGCCCGTGCTTCGGCGGTACTTCGGCGAGATCCGCCCCGCCGCTACCATGATTGCGGCCGGACTCATCGATCCGAGGGTCAAAATTGAAATCGAGGTCACCGCCAGAACTTCCATCAAAGACGCCTATCCCGTCAATAAAAAGAAGTGATCGCCTCCCGAAACAAAAACGGCACAAAACGTATTGCCGACGCACTGGCCTCTCTTCCATAATCAAAAGTTCATACAAGCGCGGCCACGTCGCAGTTCTTGAATGAATCCGATTTTTAACGACTAATCGCAGGAGAAACACTGTCCTACCCAAAGCCGGGCGTCTGAACGGCCCCAACCACGGACAATCCAAACGCTATGCCCAAATACAAACTCGAATACATCTGGCTTGACGGCTATCAGCCGGTTCCCGGTCTGCGCGGCAAGACGAACATCAAGGAATTCGACCATCCACCCACGCTGGCCGATATTCCTCTGTGGGGTTTTGACGGCAGCTCCACGCAGCAGGCCGAAGGGCACAAATCCGACTGCATTCTGAAGCCCGTGGCGCTCTATCCCGATGCCGGCCGCAAGAACGCGTACATCGTGATGAACGAGGTCATGCACCCGGACGGCACGCCGCACCCCAGCAACACGCGCGCCACCATAGAGAACGATCCCGACCTGTGGATCGGCTTCGAGCAGGAGTACTTCCTCTATAAAGACGGGCGTCCTCTCGGCTTCCCCGCGCAAGGAGTCCCGAGCACGCCCCAGGGCCCGTATTATTGCGGCGTCGGCTACAAATACATGGGCAGCGTCGCCCGGCAGATTGTCGACGAACACCTTGATCTTTGTCTCGCGGCGGGAATCAATCACGAAGGCATCAACGCGGAAGTCGCCAAGGGCCAGTGGGAATTCCAGATCTTCGCCAAAGGCTCCGCGAAGGCCGCCGACGACCTCTGGGTGGCCCGCTATCTGATGGCGCGCCTCTGCGAGAAATACGAAGTCGATCTGGAACTGCACTGCAAGCCGATCAAGGGCGACTGGAACGGTTCCGGCATGCATACCAACTTCTCCACCAGGTACATTCGCGAAATCGGCGGCAGGGAATATTTCGAGGCCCTGATGAACGAGTTCGAGAAGAACATCGAGGCGCACATCTCCGTTTACGGCCCGGATAATCATCTGCGCCTGACCGGTCTCCACGAAACGCAGGCCATCGACAAGTTCAGCTACGGTC
>JASHSD010000076.1 GCA_030036985.1 Bryobacteraceae bacterium | reverse complement strand
ACGAGTTCATCGCCGTCTGGAATGAGAAACCAAAACCGTTCATCTGGACGGCCACGGTTGAATCGATCGTTGAAAAACTGTCACGCTGCAAACAAACTCTGGAAAAGATTCTGCCCGGCTGCACATCACCACGGTCGCGGAAATCAAAAACCGCCCCGAAACAATAGTCCAGTTATTTATTGGACACTACACTAGCACAATCTGCGACCGGAAGCGCATCCCCCGGATCCCGCTTGTCAGCCCATTGAACAACTTCTGGCATCCGTCGAGGAATCCGAGATCGAGCTTCGGCTTGATGGAGCTCTCCGGCAGGATGATGTCGGCGCCCACGAGATCCGCGGCGTCGTTCTGCATCACCTTGAAAGAGCCTTTGGCCTGTGTCCTGTCGAATGCGAGGCGGAACTGATAAAAGCGCTGTTCGGGCAAGCCCAGCTTACCGAACAGTCTTTCCGAGATCCAACCTCGGCAATCGTTGGTGCCCAGGGCGTGATCTTCGACCACCAGCACGTCGACGTTCGGCTCCTGGATCACGACCTTGCAGTCGCTGACCAGAATGCCGAAATACGTGATGGCGGCCTGCGGCCATTTTTGGAACCGTTCGGCGATGAGTTTTTCGTGTCCGGCGTCAACGGCGTAAAACTTGCCGTCTTTGGCCGACCCGCTGGCGCCGATTAAACGGTACTCGCGGTCGTCAAAACGCATTCGCGACAGCGCCTGGCTGATTCTGGCCTGTTCGTATGCGTCCAGCAGACCCGAGGGAACCTGCATGGTGAGAACGCAGATTTCCGGACAGATTCCGACGAGCAGGGTGTTTCTCAGCTGCCCCTTCCGAATCGATCTTTGGAAAACGCCTGCGCACATTCCCGTCCTCATCAATCGCAACCTGTTGCACGCGCAGAGTATCCGTCGCGTGGTCCGTCTGTGGCATCGTCAAGTCTCCTTTTCTCGAGTTCTCGTGTTCGGCGGGAACAGAGAAAAGGCCGCCCGGCCTTCATCCCTGCCTGCGCCGAATACTTCGGGTTTTCGGTTCAGGCCTGGCTCGGAAGAGCCGGACCAACTTGCGTTGCTATTCAGTTGTGCGGTCGGCTCCAAGAGGTGCCGGCCGGTTTGTCGCAGGAAATCCGCACCGCGCGAATCTCCGTCGATACGAACGCCTTTCCTTTTTCACTGCCAAGGAAGGCGGGCGCCGCTCTCCTGAGGGAGCGGCAGAATCCCAGAACCGGGAGTCTGGGTGCTTTCAGGCGGGGACAGCAGTCTCCGTCGTTCAAAAGACCGTATTAATGGCTGGTCCTCCTGATGATCTCCTTCTGCAAAACCGGCTTGCGGGACGCGGTCAGTTCGGCCCTCGTCCCGTACTCGCAAACGTGATAAAAGTTCACTCGGGCGCGGAAGGCTTCGATAATGGCTTCGCCTTCGGTGGCGCACTCGCGTCCAAACGCCGGTACGCTTCCATCCCCGTCCGGCGCGGCGAGAAAGAATCGTTCAGATCCTTCGAGGCCGGGATCCAAACCCTGACCGCGCCGTCGCCGCGCGATCGGAGCTTTACCGTTGGGGGTCGACTTCGTCGCGGGCGCCTGTCTGGTCGATCTGCCATCCGGTGGCAGCGCCTGAATCGGCTTCTCATCCGACGTTGTTTCAGATCCATTTACCGCCATGTTTCCTCCACCTCTTTGTTCCTGCGTACCTTTCCGACCAGCCACGCACATCGCCGCTTCAAAAGAATGCCCGCCGCGAACAATACCAGGGCCAGGATTGCAATCGAACCTTCCGACCAGCCAATCCTGCGCAGGGTTCCCGCGGCACAGACGGCGACCACGATTGCGCTCACAAAGAGCAGCGCCTCGTATCGGCCGAACGATCCCCATGGGGCGCCTGCCGCCAATGTGGAGCGTCCGCTTGATCGGTTCGCGCGGACTCTCGCGACAAGCCCCCAGCCGATAAAGAGCATCCCGACGAGCATTTCGACGACGATCGTCCCGAGGCGTGGAATCGTCAGAATGAGCCCGGCGCTCACCAGAACCGCGCAGCCGACGCTCAGGACCAAATCAGTTCCGAATCGCATAAACGCTCCCGTCGATCACTGCCTGCGCTGCGTTGCCTCGCGCGACAAATCGTCCGGCTGCGAAAGGCCCGTGTTGTTCTCCCCGACCATCTGCTGCTCCCAATAGTCGGCGACCAAAAGACCGCTCGGGTTGAACTCGGTCCGTCGGTCAAGCGCGAGACGTACGTTGTAGCGCCCGACGATCTGGTCGGTCGTTTCTTCGTTATTCTTCAGTCGATGAATCTCCTTGACGCCGAAAGCCGTGTATGTCAGCGGCGATCCGGCGACCGCATTGATAGTTCGAATCCTGAAATTCGTGACGATGTGGTCGTCCTGAATCTTGTTGATCGTGTCGTCCTCCCGAAGCCGGTTCAGAACCAGACTCCGGAAGTTGCCCGTCATCATATTCAGCGCATCGGCGATCTGGCGGCTCACCGTGGCCGGTGTGCAGGTGAGATATCGATCGAGAAAACGGCGCACCACAGCCTTCGCCTCGATATCCGAAGGCGCTGCGTCCGAGGGGGAAGAAGCAAACGTCAGACGATCCGTGCGTCCGGGAACCGGGGTGCCGCCGACAACCGTGGCGTCGCCGTCCGCGCTTACGCGGATGACTGTGGGGGGCTGCAGGCGGACGTAAACCGCGAATGCAAAAGACCCGATCGCCAGGACTCCGAACGCCATCGCCAGAACCATCGAGCGGTTCGCGTAGGCGCGAAGCATTCCGTCGTGTTCGTAGTAGCGGGTGTACCGGGCCGTCTCATTCAACTCGTTGCCGGAATTCATTTCGTCCCGTCCCTTCATCTCCGCGGAAGCAGACTGCCCGCTCCTCTGGCTATAACCGCGGTTGTGCGAATCACCGCCGTCATGGTTTGTCCGACGTCACCCTCCACAATCCTCCGCGCCAAAAAGGGAATGAGCGCGATACAAAGCGACAACAGGATACTCGCCAGTCCCAAGAGCAGCGATCCGGTTACGCCGTTGAACGCGCCCACGAAACTGCCGCTGTTCAACACGCCGTTGACGGTATTCATATCGATCGCCGCCATCAAGGCTCCGAAAATCGAATACAACAGCCCCCAGGCATTGAAGATCATCAGATTGACCAGATATGTTCGGGCCAGTTGCCCAAAACCGAGCGCCGGGAAAAGCGCCAGCACAAACGGACCGACGACATAGAGGATCGACCCATAGAGCGCATAGAACAACGAAAACAGCGCGTACGTGATCGGATAAACGATGTACCCGATCATCAGGAACAGCGAGTCGAGCAGGCCGGCGAAGGCGCCGCTGATGACGCCCCAAAGCGATTGAATCCCGTTGTTGTTGCCTCAGTACGTGGCCAGATCCGACATCCACTGTCCGAAGACATCCGAGCCTCCCACCGTCGAGTTGTCGATGAAGCTCGCCACGTTATTGAACATGGCGTTGACATCCCGGAACGCCGTCGTGTAATTGATCATCAGCATGCCCACGGCAAAGTACCGCACGGCCGCGGCTCCCAGCAGGTGCGCGTCCCCGCCGCGCGCCCAGGCCTCATAGACGCCGAAAAGCAGGCTCGCGAGCAGCACATATTGCGCGATCTGAATCGTTCCCGCCGTCGCGCCGCCCCGGTCGATGCCGTTCAACGCCGTGCTGAAAAGTTGCTGGAAATAGAACATGGCTATTGACGCTGCAGAGTATTGGTAATGTTCTGCTGCGCCGCCGCCGCGTAGGAGCTGCCGAGCTTCATTCCGGCTCCGGTGTTTGCCAGATCGATCGCGCGCACCCGCATCAGATCCGCAAGCGCCGACTGAGTGTAGGCATGCGCTCGGATCAGCCATGCGTCCGCCTGAGCTTCGATTATCGGGGCCGTGCCGGGCGTTGCCGACTGGACGTTTACATTGATCTGGTCCGCGGCCTGGATCTCCTTATCCGCAATAGCGTCGATCGCGATCGCCCGTTGCATCGCGTCCTCGGCTGTTGCGTCCGTCATGTCGATCATGTCGCGGACCGGCGGCGGTGCGTTCTGCGGGGTGGGTACAACGCCGTACACATTCGCATATCCATTCGGCATGTTGGAAATTTGAGCCGCGCTGCGGGACATCAGAATGCTTTCGAGTTGCTGGGGGTTGCGCAGTGTAGCCGTCGCGATGGGGGTTTGAAAGATCACCCGAATCTCGGAATAGAAGCCCTGGATCTGAGCGCCGACACCCAGCGCGGCCGCGATCGCCCTTGCCGGCCAGACTACGGTCTGTTCAAACCGGCTGATATCCGTCATGACGCCGTTGATGCCCTGCAGGCCGTTGCCGACCACGTTTCCAAGCGTGCTGTTAATCGTTCCCAGTCCCACGGCCATTGTGGTGCAGCAAGGGCTGAAGACCTGGCCGCTGATGCGTCCGGGCCGGATTGTTGCGCCGATCAGCGCAACCAGAGCGACCAGAACGGCATGACGGCGGAGGCACGACAGAATGCGCGATACGCCGTTCGCTGTTTTTCCAATCCACTTCCGACGAAGGTTTCTCATCGATCGTATCTCCTACTGCTGCCGCTGCAGCATGTTCAACATGTTCGTTTGAATCCGGGCAGCGATGGCCGAATTACGTTTGCGCAGTGCGTTGTCGTGAGCGACCCGCGCGGCCTCCTGTCGAATCATCGCTGCGAGCATCTTCTGCATGACCGCCTGGCTCTTGATCTCGGCCGTTACCGCGCTGGCTGTGATCAGCGAAGCCGTCCCCGGAGCCGATACGTTGACGCTTCCGTTCCCGGCAAGACTTTCGACCTCATTTGCTGCCTGAAGTTCCAGATCCTGAGCCTGGTCGGCTTCCTTGAGAGTCATGAGATTATCCTGCGCCATCGCGTCGTCCATGTCTGTCATGTTTCGGTCCGCGGGAGCCATGAGCCCGGCCAGAGGCACCGGCCGGAAGGTGTTCACGTACATCGGAGGCACCATATTCATGTCGCCGGTCGTCCGGTCGCGAATGATTGTCTCGAGCGCCACGGGATTGGGCAGGGTCGCGTTGTGGGGGTTGATGAGAAATATCGCCGTGATCGCGCCGCCAAATTGGGAAACGATGGCGCGAATCCGCGCTTTTGCCTGACTGATCGCATTGACGGACCAGATCGTCTGTTCGTACAGTGAGCGAACCGAGCTTGCCGTCTGAATAATGCGATTCAGCCAGTTGCCAAGCGTCCCGTTGATCGTCGTCAGGACGGTCTGGATCACGCATGGAAGGCAGAGCTGCGCCTGAGCGGGGGGCGGCGACACTCCCATAATCGCGATGCACCCGATCAGCAGGATGACGAGCAGCCTGCGCCGATTTTCCTGCGCCAGCAACATCAGAGATCCGAATAAAGCTGTGAGAAGAAGCATGAGTAACTCCTATACGCCGACACCGGCAATCACCTGCACCGCGCCCGACAACTCCTCGGGAAGCTGCGGCGTTTCGGCGAGGCCCTGAGGAAACTTCCGTCCGAGATCCTCGTAGCACGCAAGGAGCGGCTCTTCGGGGTTCTGCCGAAGACGCCACGTTCGATACGTTCGCTCACGGGGATACGTTGTACAAATCCAGTAGTCGGTCGGCGTGGGAACAAGCCGAACGGTCTGCGTGGTTGCCGATTTCTCGCCGATCGCCAGCAGCATTTCGGCGTAGTGACCCTTGTGGGGTGAGCTGAACCGCTTGATCGCAGACAAACCCACCTCGTTCAGGTGCAAATGGTTTGCGACCGCGGTCAGATCGCCGGGCTGCTGTCCGATCAGCTTTGTGTTCGCGTTCTTGACGATTCCCGGGCCATGCGGGCGCGGCTGGGCCGCCGTGCCGACAAAATCCTCAAGGGTTTGCGAAATTCCCCAGACGCTCGAATTCCGCTTCCGCGCGGTCCGGAAAAGCTGCACGACCTCGGGGGCCAGCACGGGTGAATCGAGAAGCGACCAGCATTCATCCAGAACCGTGATACTCGGCCGGCCGGACCCGCCCGACGCGCGCTCCGCCATGGCATTGGCGATCAGCATGCTCATCGCGGTCTCCAGATGCGCGTCGGTCGACAAACCCTCGACGTTGAAGAACAGCCAGTTGTTGTCGGTACGAATGTTTGTGTGCCGGTCGAAAAGCCGGCTGTAGATTCCCTTCTCGGTCCACGCGCGCAGTTTCACCGCGGCGAGCTTCGCCTCGTCGATCGCGCGTTGCATCTTCTCTTCGTCCTGCCACTGCGCCAGTTCGTCGCGGAGATCCGAGAAAGTGGGCACGGGGTTGGCGTACCGCAGCCCGACTCTTTTGTAGGTTCGGGCGATCCCCTCGGTCAAAACGTTGTCCACCAGCGTCGTATCCGAAGCGGGGCTGTCGCCGATCATGTGGCGGGTAAGATTCTTGAGAAACGCGATCTTCTCCTTCGAAGGCGCCGCCGCTCCTGGTGGAAGATCCCATGGGTTCAGCGTTTCATTTCCGTCTAGATTGACCTCGATGATGCGCCCGCCCATGAGTTCGATCAGCGCCCGATAAGAGTCGCCGCGTTCAAGTATCGATACCCGCACGTTGATCCGCCCGAGCATCAGCAGCAGCAGTTGCGCCATAAAGGTCTTCCCGCCGCCGGATTTCGCCATGATGAGCAGGTTGGAATCCCCGAGGGTCGGATCGAACGGCGAGAATGCCACCATCTGGCGCGAAGGCGTTTCGAACAAGATCGCGGGCGATTCAAGGCCCTGCCACGGCATCTCGACCGGCATGAGATCGGCCGCATGGAGCGTGAGGCACTCGTGCTCGCGCTTCGTTGTTTCCGCCATCCCCGGCAGCGTTCCGAAGAAAAGCCGTTTCTGCGCGAGCGTCTCGGGGATTGCCCGCGCGCCATTCATTCTGGTGATGGCGTGGAGAACGTGCTGCCGCCTGTCCGCCAGCACCCGCTCCGCCTCCTCCCGCTCGCGCGCATTCCGGATCGGCCGCGACGTTCGGAGCCCGACCACCAGACTGAGTTCGCAGACTTTGAGCGAGCTCGACACGACGTCCTGAAGCGTCCGAATCAGCTGCTCCTGTGCGATCTGGGCCTCGATGTTGATTTTGAAGCCGCCGTGAATGTCGCGTTGGGCCGCCTGCATGCGCAACAAGCGTCGTTTGTACGACCGCATGATTTTCGCCTGATCCGGGATCGCGATCTCCGCGCTGATAACGAGCGGGAATTCCTGCCGGACCAACTCGCGCGTGATTCCCGGAAACGTCGCGTCGGGCAGTTCCTTCAGGCTGACCAGGGAATACAGAAGTCCGCCGACCTTGATATGACCATCCTGTTCGTCCTCGATACTGCTGTTCGCGATCTGCGCGCGCGCGCTTTCGTATTCGAGTCTTCCCTTGTACGGGCGAACGTCGCCGGACAAAGGACTGAGCGCGCGTTTGGCTTCGAGAAACAGCTCCTGGTCGGTCATGCGCCGGGGCCGCATCCCGGTAGCTTCGAGCGTTGCCTGAACGCCTGCCATCAGGCTTTCAAACTCCGAGAGCAGATCGTGATGTTCGCTCAGGGTCCGCTGAATGCATTTGTCGACCGAGAGGCTCCACCCGTTTGTTTTCCGCCTCGCGGCCCTCCATTGGAATTCGTTTTTCTCATGTTGCGTTTCGGGATTCCAGATGAAATAGAAGTGCTGTCGGCGCTCGAGATATCGCCCCTCCGCCTCGCGCTCGCGCCAGAGCCGGAGGCGCTCCCGGTCGAGGGCCTGCAGAACCGGATTCTCTGTCCTCTGCACTTTGGCGTAGCGTTCCGGCAGATTTCCGCTGCCCTCGCCCACTTCGTAACGGACCTGCATCCGCATCGAGCGCTCGGGCAAACAGCGGACCAGCGCCTCCAGAATCTCCTTGGTGCGGTTCCTCGTTTCATCGGCATGGAAGAAGGTATTGAGGCCGGTAGTCTCGTAACCGGCGACAAACGAGCCGCTGGTGCGAATGATGCAGTTATCCAGATAATCGCGGACGGGTAACCACTCACAGAGGGCCGGCTGTCGCAGCGAGTCTTCCCACTGACGAAGCGTCAAAGGCATTTACGACTCCTCGCCTTTCAGATATTCGACGCGCTGTTCGCGATCGGCTTCGAGCGCGCAATAAACGTGGGGCTTCATGTGGAAGAGCAGCCAGTCCCGCAAATAACTCCGCGGCTTGCCGTATTTGAATGCCATCAGGAGCGGAATGGTCAGAATGGGCACGACGAACTGAAGAAACATATTCATTGGAATGCCTAAGATCTCGCGGTGCAGGAATCGCCCGAAGATGTTCATCGCAACCGCCATGGCAAGAATCAGAAACAGATCCTCAAACTCCAGATAGAGAAAGGTCACGCGCGTTGCAAGGTTTCTTGGAACCGGTGTTACTGTCAGCGCCATTACAAAGCTCGTCTCTTCACGGAATCCCGCCGGTTCCCCTTGCCACGAAGAATTCGCCGAGACGCAGCATGGCCGAGGCCATCAGGCAGGCCAGCGCACCCAGAAAATGTCGTACATGATTGAGCTGGTGATGCATGTATTGATCGAAAAGCCCGCCGAGCTTGAGCGCGCCGATAGTCACGTGGAATGCCGCGTAGACGGGCAGAATCACGTTCGCGAACCAGTCGACGACGTTCAGCACGGAATTCCAGTAAAGATCCGGATTGCTCCAGGCCATCTGACCCGTGAACTTTTCGAATGCCCTCAGGAAACCGGAAACCATCAGGCAGAACATTCCTCCCCATGCCCAGGTCGAGTAAAGTTGGTGATAACCGCGCGCGAACTGAATTACCGCGATCGCGATAAACAGCCCGCCTAGCGCCGGCATGATCACGTTGCCGGTCCAGTTTGTCAGGTTCAGAAGCCCGTTATAGAAAGTCATTTTCGATCCGATTTCTACGACATCATCGCTATGATCAGCTTCCACGCGGCCGAGACTGTCAACAGGCCGACCGTCGCCCCGGCCAGAGGCAGTACCGGCCGTCGCGTGACGAAATTCCAGATCCCGCCCACTATCGCGAGGCCCGCCGCCACGGGACAGAGACTTCCGGCCGCGTAATTCCAAAGTCCGTCGAGCACGTCGGCGGTGGCGTATTGGGTTCCGCTGTTGTAGCCCTGAACAAGCGCGAGCGTCGCCGGAAGCGCCATCAGAAACATCGCGCCGAGGATCGAGGGCAGCGGATGACCGCCCTGAACCGCGGCGAGAATCGCCCGCAGAACGAGGAACGCAGAGAACGATATCGCCAGTCGCCGGACGATCAGGTTCTGGACAAAGTTCGCCATGTCGGTCTGGAGATTGGCCATCCATCCCGTACCAATGGCGCCGGCGGGCAGGGAGGCTGGCACGCCGAACGAAGGAAACCAGCTGATGAGCTGTGGCAATGTAAGAAACACGATTGCCCAGAACATCCACTTTGAGAAGTTGCCGCCGACGAACGCGTCGGGAATCGATCCCTGTCGAAGACCGAGGCCGGCCAGCACCATGCAGATGATAGCCGCCGATGGCGCCAGTGACACCAGCAGGGTAATGAAGTCGCTGATCAGTTGAGGAGGGTTCATAATGGTTCACCTTTGGTGCGGGAGGGGCTGACGCGGGGGGACTCGGATTCCCGCGCCAGCCCACAGTCTATGGAACTCCCGCCGCCCCCTGCGCTATCCAGTATTCGAGCAACCGCGTAATACCGGAGATCGACAGGAGGCCGAGCGCTGTAAAGATCCACCTGGCGAACCCGCGGCCCATCACAAACGATCCGACCGCCATGAGCGCAGCCCCGCCGGCGCCAACCGGCGCGATTACATTGCTTATCCAGTTGATGAGGTTCAGAAACGCGCCTTCAACCTGGGTGCCTTGCTGCCCCTGCACGGCCACGTTCACCTGGGGCGCCGTTCCGAGATTCTGGGCCAGAAGCACAGTCTGGAGCGTCAGCATGAGCACGGCGAGAACCGCAACAGCGACCGATCCTCGCCACAGCCTTTTATCTGTCATCGATTTTGCTTTCTCCTTTCGGCCCCATCTTGCATCGGGGTCTGGGAGAAACATAACCCGAAATGAGAAAACCCGCAAACAAAACGAGGAGCGGGAGGCGGAGACCCGATTAGGAACCCGAACGGTATACTTACAAGCCTTATAGGCGCTGTCACAATCAGCCAACCGTAAGAGTGGAACCTCTTTCTCGCGATTGGTCCATGGGAGTGGGTCTTGGCGGCCGCCGCCCTGCACAGTAGCTTCGATGTCTGCGTGAGAAGCCATAAATCAAGAAGAGGGCGGAAGCAATGGCGCCTCGTAAAAACTGAATTCAGAGGTGCTGGTATCTCCCAGGCGCCGGGAGCAACAGGCGGCTCTTCTTTGGACCGACCTACTCCCTGAGAGGCTTATTGGCGCCTGAATTCAGTTGCTACTGAGACGCGGCGGTCTGCTGCAACTGGGTCTTTTGTTGCTGTTGATACATCGCGGTCAGTTCCTGCCTGAGTTCAAGCAGTTCCCGCAGTTCCTGGACTGAGGGGACGGCGTCATCGCCGGATGCAACCGAGCTGCCGACAGCCGCGGAGGTTGCCTTTTCACCCGCGGCCGACCGTTCCGTCGCCGGCTTGCCGAGAACCAGATAGAAGCGAGTGTTGCCCGGCACCGTAACCACAATGTTTTGTCGTGCTGCAAGATCGTTCAGCTGCTGTTCGCCGGCGATCGCGACGTTGTTCGCGAGGCGTTCCCGCAAGAGCACGTTATTCGACAACGAATCGGTCAGCCCGGCGCCGCTCTGCACCCCTACCGTTGCCGCCGCCAGTTCACCCAAACCCGTAACGCTTTCCACCAGGAAACGCTTGGCTCGGTTCCTTCCGGTCACGGCGCCCCTGAGCGGTTGAAATCCGAGCCCCATCGCTACGGCCTCGATCGGCTGTTCCGTCTCGTCCGGGAACTGAATAGTGTGGAAGCGGATACCGACGTAGCCCTGCTCATTTGCCTGCTGCAGTTCCCCGAAGGCCTTGGCTCCGGCGGGGATGACAATCTCGCCGTCGCGCTCGTAGTTGTACTCGATTGCCGCTACCGCTGGCGCTTTGATCGCGCTGCTGACCGGAGTCTCGATGCGCGCGATGAGGCGCGTGCCGGCGGGCAGGAGGGTTCGGGCAGGGGCCATAAGCGCCGATTGAACTGGAGACGATACGGCTGTGGGTCCGGGGCCTTCGGTCGTAGCCCTCACGAAAACCAACGAGGCCTTGACCGGCTGTTCGGCTTTCGACGCGGAAATCGAATCGCTGGCGGCGGCGACCTGCGGATCGGTGGGGAAATTTATTTTGTTCAACGCATAATCGTTTGGGTTGGGATCCAGAGGTGCTTTCTCCGGACTCGCTGTCGTCGTCGGCCGCGGCTTAGCCGTATTTTCGATGTCCTGCTCACTGACGCGATCGGCATCATCGCTGCCGGACCTCGTATCCGCGTTGAGAAGGGGAGTCACCGAGCGGCCCGCGTCGATCTTGTTACCGCCCGCCACGCGCCCGAGATTCGGGTGCGCGGCTTTGGTGGTGCTCGCCCGCCGGTTCGAGGCGGGAGAAGAGAAAAGCGCGAAGAATACCAGTCCGAGAACGACTGTGGCTCCTGCAAGCACGAGGAACGCTTTGGTCCGATCCTCTTTCAGGTGCTCGCGTTTGATGTCACCACGTTTATCCCGTCCTGGCGAACGCTGGAGGAGTTGGCGGAGTTGCGCCGACCACCCCGCTCCCTCGGGTTTGTGAGTATCTGGTTCCTGATCGGTCTGATCAGGCGGTTCGCTGTCGGCACTCCCTGCGGGAGAAACCCTTCGAGTCCTGTCATCTGTTTTCATAAGCTGAACCTCCCCGAATACTGCTGATTCCGAACCCGATCGGAGCCAGCGCGGGCTCATCGACCGCGCCCGGATCGGCGATCTGCAGAAACAGAGCTTCGTTCGACTGCTTGAATGCCGGCCGTTCGAACAATGCGACGCCGTCAGCCCGCTGGCCAGGACCTAGCCGCCGCGTGCTCAGGCGGAAGCTTATGACGGGCAATTGCTCCGCGGTCGTCCATTTCTTTTTCAACTTGCCGCCTAACTGGATCTGCGGGGACAGGACTTCGATCGCGTGATCGGATGGGTTCACCACGGAAAATAAAGACTGCCACCTGACTTCCCTCGTCCAGTACCTCGCTCACGCCGGCCTTCAGCCGCTGCCCGGCTTTCGGCTCCGTCTGGCGTTGCCCATAGAGCACAGGTATCGGCGCCTTCTCCTGCCGTACAAGCAGTCCGTCGAGAACGTCCGCGGTGGAACCGGCGGACGATGCATCGGCGTCGACTCCGACCCCGTGAACAACCGATGGCGCCGATACAGACAAACCGGTTGTGGCTGTCCGGGACCCGCTGACCGAATCCAGGCTTCGCGTTTCAGCCACAACCGAGGTGACGATCGGGGTCTCGTCGATCAGAAAGCTGTCGGTCGCCGGCTTATCGTACTGCAGCAACACGTCCGCTGCCCGCGTTCCTCCTGCACTCGCTCCTGTGTTGATCAGCAGAAGATTCGCCTGATGCCCCGCGGTGGTTGTGATCAGCAGATTTGTTTCGGCGGCCGCCGGGCTGACGGGTTTCACGGTCACCAACTCCGCTTCGCGATCCGAGTGCTCAGCCTCGAAATTAACCGGATCGCCCAAAACCACCGAATTGACCGGTTCCGGCAACCGAATCGATGTGGCGATCCCCGGTGTCAAATGCAAAGTGACGACTTTGTCGTCCCAGGCGGCGCGGCTTAGAATCACAGGCTGTATGTCCACCGACGGCGGTGTCAGGGAAGCATGAATCGGCAGAGCCGGCGCCGGCGGCGCGGCGGACTTCGTCTGCCGGATCGTGTGAGCCGAAGCGGCGCCGACTAAACAAATCGCGCACAAGCATGTTTTCGTGTGATGCATAGTCATCTCCTTGTCTCCTGCTGCAACTCGTTTCGGTACTGTTGTGCCACCCGTTTGACATACCGATAGACCTCACGCGAGGAATACGCGAGGCCTCGCCTCAGAAGCGCTTTCTCGCCGGCTATGTAAGCGGCCAGTATCAGGCGAAGATCGCCATGGAACAAACCCTTGAGTTCCGCGAGGTAGGCCACTCCCGCCCGCACGTTCTCGTCGATGAAAAATGGGTTCGCAACGCCGAATCGCCGGGCCGTCGCGGGCATCAGTTGCATGAGACCCATAGCGCCCTTGGGCGACGTGGCTCCCGGATTCCAGTTCGACTCCACACGGATCACTGCCCGCACGAGCGCCGGTTGAATTTCATATTGCCGGGCGTAGTAGTCGGCGCATCGCTCCGCGTACTCGCGGACGTTCATCGCAACGTCCCCGAAGGCAGGTGTTGCCAATGTCGAGAACACTAATATCGCGGCCGCTCGATGCATTTGTCATCCTCATTCGCCTGTTCGCCACGAAAACCGCTCGCATAGCGCTTTGTGTCGAAGACGAGGCTCTCAAAACCGTCCCGCAGCAAAAGCCGTTTGCGATCGTTCTCCGTCTTGGCGATCAGCGGCAACAGCACGTCTTTCAGATTCGAATCGATTTCGGACACATCGAGAATCCTCAGCGCCTCGGCGAGATAGAGCATTTCGGCGATCGACGGCGGCTTCTCAAGCGTGTAACCGCGGAGCGCATGCGCAAAGCCCGCGATCTGCGCGCTCAGTTCGGGAGGGGCAGCGGTCGCGCGCTGCTGCAGGATTTCGACTTCACGCTCAACGGTCGGGTGCTCGAACCGAAGATAAAGACTTCGCCGACGCAACGGGTCCCCGATTCGCCGCATTTCATTCGAAGTCAGCACCACGAACGGTTTGCTCCGCGCCTCGACGGTGCCGAGCTTCGGAATCGAAATCTGCCAGTCGCTCAGAATTTCCAGAAGTTCCGCTTCGAACGCCTCGCTCACTTTGTCGATCTCATCGATCAGAAGAACGCACGGTTTTTCGTGGAGCAACGCCCGGAGCAAAGGCCCCTGCTGAAAGAATTCCAGAGTATGCAGATCCCGCCGCAAGACTGCCCAGCTTGTGCCGGACGCCTCCTGGGTTTCCAGATACGTTCGCTGCAGGGTCTCGTCGAATTTACCGATTGCCTTCTCCTCGTTCAGTCCCTCGTAACATTGCAATCGCTCGATTACTGTCCCTGCAGCCGACGCGACCACCTTGGCGAGTTCGGTCTTGCCGGACCCCGGCGGCCCCTCAGCCAGAATCGGTTTGCGCATCCGGGCAGCAAGATAGATTACTTGCGTGGCCACGCGATCGACGACGTAGTGAGCATC
>JASHSD010000854.1 GCA_030036985.1 Bryobacteraceae bacterium | reverse complement strand
CCTCGGGGCAAGGAAGGCGGGGAGGCAGCCGGATCGGTTCCAACCTGTTGATCGGGCGGGCCGAAAATTTATTTTGGGGTTTGTGACTCCGGTTGCGCCGAAGTGCAGAAACTCAAGGCACAGACTGGAGGCGCAATGGCGCTTAAATTTTCGGGTCTCGTGTTGTGGGGCAGCGCTTCGGTGCTGCGGCCGGCCTTCCGGCTGGTCCTGGTTCAGGCAAATCGGCCGCATCGGGCCGATCGGCGTTGCTCGCGGACGCCGGGCAAAAGCCCGGCGGCAGGCTGAAAGTCTGACCCCACAAGCAAATTTAAGCGCCATTGAGGCTGGAAGTCAGTACTACGTGGTTTTTGGGGGCGGGCACCCACGCCTCATGAATGCAAAAAAGGCCTCGCCGGTTTCCCGGCGAGGCCTCTGGTTCGTAAGAGCCGTCAGAACGTAAAGCGCGCGACCAACTGGCCCGATCTCGGATTGCCGATCCCGGTCGATCCGTTGACGGCGACGGCGCCGAAGCCGCCGCTGATCGCGCACGGCACACCCGGCGTGCCGCAGGCGGGATAGCCCGCCAACGTATTCTCAGACGTAACGGCCGTGGTGGAAGCGGTCGCTCCGGTGGCCGGCATCGGCAGGACCACGCGGTTGAACACGTTGAAGAACTGCGCCTGAATCAGCAGCTGGTATTTCTCTTTCACCCGGAAGATGCGTCCCAGGCTGAGAGATTCCGCAGGCTGGCGCTGCCACCGGCAGTCGGAGTAATAGCCGGCCGAATCGCCGAACATTTCGGTCGGTTGATTGTACCAGGCGGCCGCGTTCAGAGCGACCGTGCTGGTCGGGTTAAAGTGGCTGTTCGGGTTGAGGGCGAGGCAGGATTGACCCGAAACGTAGTTCTCGAGGGTTTCGGGACCGGTGAAATTCAAGGGGCCGGTCGAGTCGTAACCGAGATTGGTCCACAGGTTGTTGGTGGATTGAGGCGTGGCAATCAGGGCACCGCTGGCGTATTTGAGAACGCCACTGACGGTCCAATCGCGCGCAAGCCAACGAACCGCTTTTCCGCCCGGATTGTCGCCGAGGAAATTATTGATCTTCGGCGTCGTGTAGCTGAACGAAATCACCATCACCTGCGGCTGATCCAGCGCGGAAAGCTGCTTGATATTCGCCGTGTTGAACGGATCGCTCATCTGGATTCCACCCGGCGTAAAGTACGACGTGTTGGAGTTGGCGGCATTGGTCAGGTTCTTCGACCAGGTGTAAGCGCCCTGAGCGGAGAGACCGTGCGAGTAGCGCTTGGTCACCTTCACCTGGAGCGAATCATACCAGGTGTCGCCATCCGGGGGGCCGAGGAAGTTGGGAACACCGAGCCACTGCGGGTAGGGCCGCAGCGCCTGATAAAGCGGTTCGCTGGAGGGGAATCCCGGATAAACGTTGCTGGGATTCTTCAGGAGCGGGAACATTGCAGTCACGTTCGGGTTGCTGATGGGTTCGCTGAGCAGCGCGAACTGGGCAGGGTTCTGGATGTTGATGCCCGAGGTTGCGCCGTACACGCCGGCGCCGCCGGGACCTTCGGTGGCAAGGCCGGCCAGATATGACGGGGTCAGACCATTGAAGGACTGCTGATCCATCAGAGGCGCGGTGAACCATGCGCCGCGGTTGCCGACGTAGGCCGCCTCAACCAGCAGGTTCGGCATGACTTCACGCTGCAGGCCGATGCTCCATTGGAAGATGCGCGGCAATCTGCCGGCGTTCTTGGCGATGGTGATGAACGGCTCCGCGGGGGGAATGCAGGGGAGGTTTGAATTCAAACCGCAAGTGCCCGGACCCGCGGAGAACGGGTATTGCTGATATACAGGGAATACCCGATCGATGTTCGAGAGCGGGTCGCCGTTCGAGAACTGGGACGCGGGAAGGAATTGTCCCGGCGAGTTCAAGGTATAGAAATCGGCGACGCTGACCGAGAGGTAGGCATTGTCGGCCGACGACGAGTAGGCAATCGAACCGCCTGCACGGAAGACTGTCTTGGAGTCAAGCTGGTAAGCGACGCCAATGTGCGGACCAAAGGAGAACGGATAGGTGTTATCGAGCGGGCCGTTGTTCGTGGCGCCATATGTTTCACCGCCCGCAAGTCCGCCGGGATTATAGGCCGAGGCGAGGGAGGTATTGACGCAGGTGAAGCAGGCGTCGGACATGCGCCCGTATTGCTCGCTGAGGGTTGTCGCGTAGTCCCAGCGCAGACCAAGTTCGAGGGTCAGTTTGCGATTGACTTTCCAGCTGTCCTGTACATAGGCCCCCATGCTGTGATTACCGAGGCGTGTATCGTTGATTGGCGAACTTTCCACGCTGTTGGTGAGACCCAAGAGGTAGCTGGCATACGGGAAGCCGGATTCGAATGCAGTGTTCAGGCCCGGAGCGTTGTACTCGGCGGGGTTCTCCGTCTGAGCATTGCTGAAGGCCACTTCACCGAAAGCCCGGAGACTGCTCTGTTGCGGGAAGCCCTCAAGAACCAGATCGTAGCCGGCCTTGAAAGTGTGATTTCCGTGCACCCACGTCATGCTGGTGTTGCCTGTCGGTTTGATGTCTTTCAGCGCAACGGCGCTGCCAAGGCCGCTCGAGCCGAGGTTGGGACCGAAGAAGCCCCCAGGTGAGGCTCCGCCGTTGAAAATGGCGTCGAGACCGCTGATACTCGGCATGTACTGAGAGGCTGGAAACGGAACATAGGTGCGGCCGCCGGGCGCCCCGCCGTAGCCGTTCGCGGCGGCTGCTTCCGCTCCGGTGGTGAAATTCCCGGCCGTGCCCGGTTCCGGATGGTTATAGTAAAGCAAGCCGACGCCGAAATGGAACAGCAGGGTCGGAGTGATCGTATCGTCGAAGTTGATGCGGTAGGTGTAGGAGCGGTCAGCGTCCGGCACCACCGTAAAAACGCTCGGGTCGATGAGATTGAGACCGTTATTCTCCGGATTGTTGGTTTCCGTCAGGGAGAAGTAACCGGACAGCTTCATGGTGGAGGAGAGCGACTGGTCGATCTTAATGGATGGAATGGTGGTGTGCTGGAAGTTGGAGTACGGCGCCACGTTGTAATTGTTGATGAGCACTCCCGGGATGTTCGGCGCCGGGAAGAGGCTCTGAAGATACAGCGCAACGGGGTCCATGCGGCTGATCGGAATGGCGTTGTTCGGAAACGGGGTTTCCGTGATCACGCCGGTCGAGCTGACCACCCTGCTGGCCGGATCATAGATCTCGTTCGTGAGCGACCCGCTCACAGTCGGGAAGGGGAAGAGGGCCGCCCCGAAGCAACCCTGTTCGTAGCCGCCGCCGGTGGCGGTGCAGGCCACACCCGGCTCGCTGGTGGGGAACGTCTCCTGCGTGTTCCGGGTGACGGTGGTCTGGCGGAACTGCTCAAAGTTGAAGAAGAAGAAAGTCTTGTCTTTGCCGTTGTACACGTGCGGAATAACGACAGGACCGCCCAGAGTGAAGCCGTAATCGTTGCGGCGAACCGTGTTCTTCACGTGGCCTGAGTTGGTGTTGGTGGCGCAGTCGTTGCCTGACGGGTTCACGTTGCAGTTGGCCGAGTCCGGCAGGCCGGCGTCCAGAAATTCGTTCACGAAATAGTCGTAAGCCGAACCATGAAGCTGATTGGTGCCGGATTTCATGGTGAAGTTCAGATAGCCGCCGCCCGCGCCGCCATATTCCGCGGCGTAGTTGCTGGTCTGGACCGAGACTTCCTGAATGGCGTCCGTGCCCTGCTGGGTGGACTGATTGATTTCGCGCCACAGGCCGTTCGTGGCGTCCATACCTTCGACCATGATGGTCTGCGAACTGGACGGGAGACCATTGACCCGCAGGGTGTTGTCGGTCGACTGGTTCGCGCCGGGCAACAGGTTCAGAATTGTCAGCGGATCCCGGATATTTCCGGTACCTGTGGCGCCGCCGGTACCGTTTGTGGTGAACAACGGCAACTGATCCGCGTCGCCGTAATCGACCTGATGGCTGACTTCCCCGCTTTCCGTTTTCAGCAGCGGAGCTTCTTCGTTAACAGTGATGGTCTCGGTGGTCTGACCGACTTCGAGCGTCGCATCCACGCGGACCGTTTCCGCAACCGGCACGATGATGCCCGGACGGAGAAACTTCTTGAATCCGGTAACAGTGACGGTCAATTCATAAGTGCCGACCGGTATCTGCGCCAAGGTGTAATTTCCTGTGGTGCTGCTCCCGGCGTCGAACTTGACGCCGGTTGCCTGGTTAGTGGCTTCAACAGCCGCATTGGGGACCACAGCGCCTGCCGGGTCCGTAATTGTTCCTGTAATCGTGCCGCGATCTGCCTGCCCGAACGCCACAGCGGCGCCCAAGATCAGGAACGCGGCAATTTTCAACCGCATGTAACCTCCCGGAAGTGCAAATTTCCTCTCTCCCTGTTGAGAAACCCGAAATAAACTGAAGCGTGGGCATCATATAACAAAAGAGGGGCAACCGGTAGGGGTTACCGGGGAAATTGGACGATCCGGGGAATGGCCAGTAAAGGTAATATAAATCCACTAGATAGCGATTTTGTAAGGGGCCGTAAACACGATGGCCAGTCCTAAAAATTTGACGCTATTTTGACGCTCCTTTCGCCGGAGTCCGCATAGTCTACATCCCGGCGACGGTGTTCTCCAAACCGTCTCCGAAGGTCTTCCGCCCGTGCGACACCGTTTTTGGCGTGCCGCCCGGGCGGGCCGTATCAGAAGGTGAACCGAGCCACCAGTTGGCCCGATCTGGAGCCGCCGATCCCGGTGGAACCGTTGACGGCGATGGCGCCGAAGCCGCCACTGATCGCGCACGGCACACCCGGAGTGCCGCAGGCGGGATAACCCGCGAACGTATTCTGGGATGTAATGGCCGTGGTGGATGCGACCGTGGATGGCGCCGGAATGACCAGGCGGTTGAACACGTTGAAGAACTGGGCCTGAATCAGCAGCTGGTATTTCTCTTTCACGCGAAAGATGCGTCCCAGGCTGAGAGACTCCGATGGCGCGCGCCGCCACCGGCAGTTCGAGTAATAGCCGGCCGAATCGCCAAACGTTTCGGTCGTCTGATTCTGCCAGGCGGCTGCGTTCAAAGCGACCGTGCGGGTCGGGTCGAAGTTGCCGTTCGGGTTGATCGCGAGGCAGGATTGACCCGGAACATAGTTTTCAAGGGTTTGAGGACCCGTGAAATTCAAGGGGCCGAGCGAGTCGTAGCCAAGATTGCTCCACAGTTGGTTGGTGGACTGGGGCGTGGAAATCAGCGCGCCGCTCGCGTATTTAAGAACGCCGCTGGCGGTCCAATCGCGCGCCAGCCAGCGGACAGCTTTGCCGCCTGGATTGTCGCCGAGGAAACTGTTGATCTTCGGAGTCGTGTAGCTGAACGAAATCACCATCACCTGCGGCTGATCCAGCGCCGAAAGCTGCTTGATGCTCGCCATGTTATAGGGATCGCTCATCTTTATCCCTCCCGGCGTAAAGTACGACGTATTGGAGTCGGCGGCGTTGGTCAGGGACTTCGACCAGGTGTAAGCGCCCTGAGCGGAGAGACCGTGCGAGTAGCGCTTGGTCACCTTGACCTGGAGCGAATCGTACCAGGTATCGCCATCCGGCGGCCCGAGGAAGTTGGGGACACCGAGCCACTGCGGGTAGGGCCGCAGCGCCTGATAAAGGGGCTCCGTCGACGGGAATCCCGGATACACGTTGCTGGGATTCGCCAGTTTCGGGAATATCGAGGTCACGCACGGGTTGTTGATCTGCTTGGAAAGTATGGTGAAACCGGTAAGAGGAATACCCCCCGTGCCACCGGTCATGCATGCCGGCGCGGAACTGACCGGCGCACTGCTCTGTATATTGAGACCCTGGGTTGCGCCGTACACGCCGGCGCCGCCAGGACCCTCCGTGGCCAAGCCTGTCAGATATGCCGGGGTCAGGCCATTGAAGGACTGCTGATCCATCAGAGGCGCGGTGAACCATGCGCCGCGGTTGCCTACGTAGGCGGCCTCAACCAGCAGGTTCGGCATGACTTCACGCTGCAGGCCGATGCTCCACTGGAAGATGCGCGGCAGTCTGCCGGCGTTCTTGGCGATGGTGATGAACGGCTCCGCCGGCGGAATGCAGGGGAGGTTCAAACTCAAACCGCAAGTGCCCGGACCCGCCGAGAATGGGTATTGCTGATATACCGGGAACACCCGATCGAGGTTCGAAAGCGGATCTCCGTTCGCGAACTGAGACGCCGGAAGGAGTTGTCCCGGCGAGCTGAGGGTGTAGAAGTCGGCGACGCTGACCGAGAGGTAGGCGTTGTCGGCCGACGACGAGTACGCCATCGAACCGCCGGCGCGGAAGACCGTCTTGGAGTCGATCTGGTACGCCACGCCGATGTGCGGACCGAAGGAGAAGGGATAGGTCTGATTCAGCGGGCCGTTGTTGGTGGCCCCATATGTTTCGCCTCCCGCGAGTCCGCCGGGATTATAGGCCGAAGCCAGGGAGGTATTGACGCAGGTGAAGCAGGCGTCGGACATGCGTCCGTATTGTTCACTGAGGGTTGTCGCGTAGTCCCAACGCAGACCAAGTTCGAGAGTCAGTTTGCGATTGACTTTCCAGCTGTCCTCAATATAGGCCCCCATGGTGTGATTACCGAGGCGCGTATCGTTGATTGCCGAACTCTCCACGCTGTTTGTGAGACCGAGGAGGAAGCTGGCATACGGGAATCCGGATTCGAATGTAGTGTTCAGGCCCGGGGCGTTGTACTCAGCCGGATTTTCCGTCTGCGCGTTGCTGAAGGCGACCTCGCCGAAAGCGCGCAGACTGCTCTGCTGCGGGAAGCCCTCGAGGACCAAGTCGTAGCCGCCCTTGAAGGTGTGATTCCCATGCACCCAAGTCATACTGGCGTTGCCGGTCGGTTTGATGTCTTTGAGCGCAACGGCGCTGCCCAAGCCGCTCGAGCCGAGATTAGCGGCGCCAGTCGAGGCGCCGCCGTTGAAGATAGCGTCAAGACCGGCCAAATTCGGCGTGTACTGAGAGGCCGGAAATGGAACGTACGTATGGCCGCCGGGCGCCCCGCCGAAGCCGTTCGCGGCGGCTGCTTCCGCCCCGGCGGTGAAGTTGCCCGTCGTGCCCGGCTCGGGGTGGTCGAAGTAGAGGAGCCCAACGCCGAAATGGAACAGCAGCGTCGGGGTGATCGTGTCGTCGAAATTGATACGGTAGGTGTAGGAACGGTCTGCGTCCGGCACCGCCGTGAAAATGCTCGGGTTGATGAGATTCAGACCGTTGTTTTCCGGATTGTTGGTTTCCGTCAGGGAGAAGTACCCGGACAGCTTCATGGTGGAGGAGAGGGACTGGTCGATCTTAATGGAAGGAATCGTGGTGTGCTGGAAGTTGGTGTATGGTGCCACGTTGTAATTGTTGATGAGCACTCCCGGGATATTGGGCGTCGGGAACAGGCTCTGAAGATACAGGGAAACCGGATCCATACGGCTGATCGGGATGGCATTGTTCGGGAACGGAGTTTCCGTGATCACGCCGGTCCCGCTGGTCACCCTGGTGGCCGGATCGAAGATCGTGTTCGTGTTCACCCCGCTGACAGTCGCGGCCGGGAAGATGGCGGAAGCGAAGTTCCCCGATTCGTAAGCCGCGGTCGGAAATGTATCCACTGTATTACTGGTGATCGTGGACTGGCGGAACTGCTCGAAGTTAAAGAAGAAGAAGGTTTTGTCCTTGCCGTTGTACACGTGCGGAATGACGATCGGTCCGCCCAGGGTGAAGCCGTAATCGTTGCGGCGAACCCTGTTCTTGACGTGGCCGGAGTTGGGGTTGGTGGCGCAGTCGTTGCCTCCCACGGCAACGTTGCATTTGGCCGAGTCCGGCAGGCCGGCGTTCAGAGCTTCGTTCACGAAATAGTCGTAGGCCGTGCCATGAAGCTGGTTGGTGCCGGATTTCATGGTGAAGTTGAGGTAACCGCCGCCCGCACCGCCGTATTCCGCGGCGTAGTTGCTGGTCTGGACCGATACTTCCTGAATAGCGTCGGTACCCTGCTGGGTGGACTGGTTGACTTCACGCCACAAGCCGTTGGTAGCGTCCATACCCTCAACCATGATGGTCTGCGAGCTGGAGGGCAGACCGTTGACCCGCAGCGTGTTGTCGGTTGACTGGTTGGCGCCGGGCAACAGGTTCAGTACCGTCAGCGGATCGCGGATATTGCCGGTACCGGTGCTGCCGCCGGTGCCGTTGGTCGTGAACAGCGGTAGCTGGTCAGCGTTGGTGTAATCGACCTGGTGGCTGACTTCGCCGCTTTCCGTTTTCAGCAGCGGCGCTTCTTCATTGACCGTGATGGTTTCGGTGGTCTGGCCGACTTCAAGCGTCGCATCGACGCGAATGGTTTCGCCGACCTGGACGATGATGTTCGGGCGGACGAATTTCTTGAATCCAGGAACAGTGACGGATACCGCGTAAGTGCCGACCGGCACGTTGGCCAAGGTGTAGTTGCCGGTGCCGCTGGCGCCGGCGGCAAACTTGACGGCAGTGGCCTGATTCACGGCTTCGACAGCCGCATTGGGGACCACGGCGCCTCCCGGGTCAGTAATAGTTCCTGTGATCGTTCCGCGGTCCCCTTGTGCAAATGCCGCGACGGCGCAGAGCAGGTAACATCCCGCCATGGTCAAACGCAAACGCATTAAATCCCCCCTGGAGGAAAACTAAAACCTCTTTGTCGAAAATCACCCGATTTGGAACTGAAAGCTTGAAAAGCATATAACAGCCGTTCGCCGGTGTCTATGGAGGCCCGAGACTTTAACCAAGTGCTGTTAAAAGTCGGTGAGGATCATTAAAATCAGTCAGATAGGCTGTTTTTGTAAGGTCGTGTAAGGGAGCTGCGGCGGATTGAATTTGACGCTGATTTGACGGTCTTTTCGGTGGAATCCGGGTTTTGTACGTTCCGGTGACGGTTTTTCCAACACCGCCTCCGCAAGTTTTCCGCCCGGGCGACACCGTTTTTCGCGCCACCCGGGCGGCCGCATCAGAAGGTGAACCGGGCCACCAGTTGGCCCGATCTCGATCCCCCAAGCCCGGTCGATCCGTTGACGGCGACGGCGCCGAAGCCGCTGCTGACCGCGCACGGCACACCCGGCGTGCCGCAGGCGGGATAGCCCGCCAACGTATTCTCAGACGCAAGCTGCGTGGTGGAAGCCGTCGTTCCGCTGGACGGCATCGGCAGCTCCACGCGGTTGAACACGTTGAAGAACTGCGCCTGAATCAGCAGCTGGTATTTTTCCTTCACGCGGAAGATGCGTCCCAAGCTGAGAGACTCCGCCGGCTGGCGCTGCCACCGGCAGTTGGCGTAGTAGCCGGCCGAATCGCCGAAAGTTGCGGTCGACTGGTTCGACCAGGCGCCGGCGTTCAAAGCGGACGTCGTAAGCGGATTGAAGTTGCCGTTCGGGTTGACGGCGAGGCAGGATTGGCCGGGAACATAGTTTTCCAGCGTATTGCTGCCGCCGAAATTGGTTACGCCGTTGACGTAGCCCAAGGGGGTCCAGAGGCTGTTGGTGGATTCCGGCGTCGGGATCATCATGCCGCTGGCGTATTTGAGAACGCCACCGACGGTCCAATCGCGAGCGAGCCAGCGGACTGTTTTGCCGCCAACGTTGTCACCGCCGAAATTGTTGATCCTCGGTGTCGTGTAGCTGAATGAGATCACCATCACCTGCGGCTGGTTGAAGCCGGAGAGCTGCTTGATGGTGGGCGTGTTGAACGGGTCGTTGAGAATCGGGTCCTGCGGCGTCAGGTACGACGTGTTGGAGTTGGCCGCATTCGTCAGCGATTTCGACCAGGTATAGGCGCCCTGCGCTGACAAGCCGTGCGAATAGCGCTTGGTCACTTTCACCTGGAGCGAGTCGTACCAGGTGTCGCCATCCGGTGGTCCGAGGAAGTTGGGAATGCCGGTCCACTGCGGATAGGGGCGGAGGGCCTGATAGAGAGGTTCGCTGGATGGGAACCCAGGATACACGTTGCTGGGGTTCGCCAGTTTCGGGAATATGGTCGTCACGCACGAGTTGGTGATTGGCGCGGAAAGCAGCGTGAAGGCGGTAAAGCCGGCGCACGCCGCCGCGGGGTTGGGAGGCCCGGAGGCCTGGATATTGAGACCTTGGGTTGTGCCGTAGACGCCGGCGCCGCCAGGGCCCTCGGTTGCGAGATCGTCCAGACGCGAATAGGTCAGACCGTTAATGGCCTGCTGGTCGAGCAGAGGTGCGGTGAACCATGCGCCGCGATTGCCGACATAGGCCGCTTCCACCAGCAGGTTCGGCATGACTTCACGCTGCAGACCGATGCTCCATTGGAAGATGCGCGGCAGTCTGCCGGAGTTCTTGGCGATGGTGATGAACGGCTCCGTCGGCGGAATGCAGGCAAGGTTCCCGCTCAAGCCGCATGTGCCCACCGAACTCGGCGCAAAGGGGTATTGAGAATATTCCGGGAACACCCGATCGACGTTCGTGAGCGGGTCGCCACTGGAGAACTGCGAGGCCGGCAGGAACTGGCCGGGAGATGCCAGCGTATAGAAGTCCGCGACGCTGACCGACAGGTATGCGTTGTCCGCGGACGATGAATAGGCCATAGAGCCGCCGGCGCGGAAAACGGTCTTTCGGTCGAGCTGGTACGCCACGCCAATGTGCGGTCCAAAGGAGAAGGGATAGGTTTGATCCAGCGGACCGTTGTTGGTGGCGCCGTAGGTGATAGCTCCCGCAAGTCCGCCGGGATTATAGGCCGAGGCCAGTGAGGTGTTGACGCAGGTGAAGCAGGCATCGGACATGCGTCCGTACTGCTCGCTCAGGGTTGTCGCATAGTCCCAACGAAGACCGAGTTCCAAGGTCAGTTTGCGGTTGACTTTCCAGCTGTCCTGCATGAAAGCCGACATGCTGTGGTTGCCCAGACGCGTATCGTTGTACGCGGAGCTCTCGACGCTGTTGGTCAGACCCAGGAGGAAGCTGGCATAAGGGAATCCGGATTGAAAGATAGTGCTAAGACCGGGAGCGTTGTACTCGGCGGGGTTTTCAGTCTGCTGATTGCTGAAGGCTACCTCGCCGCTGGCGCGCAGGCCGCTCTGTTGGGGGAAGCCCTCGAGAACCAGACTGTAACCGGCCTTGAAGGTGTGATTCCCATGAACCCAGGTCACGCTGGTGTTGCCGGTTGGCTTGATATCTTTGAGCTCAACGTCGCCACCGAGGGCGCCCGTGCCCAGGGAGGGTCCGAAAAAGCCGCCCACGGAGGTGCCGCCGTTGAAGATGGCATCCAGGCCGCTGATGTTCGGCATGATGCTGCTCACAGGAAATGGAGTGTAAGTGTGGCCGCCGGGAGCGCCGCCGAAGCCGCCGGACGCGGCTGCCATCGCCTCAGTGGTAAAGTTCCCGGTGGTGTCCGGCTCCGGATGGTTGTAGTAAAGCAGGCCCACGCCGAAGTGGAACAGCAGGGTTGGAGTAATCGTATCGTCGAAGTTAATCCGGTAGGTGTAGGACCGGTCAGCGTCGGGCTCGACGATGAAAACACTCGGATTGATGAGGTTGAGACCGTTGTTCTCCGGATTGTTGGTTTCCGTCAGGGAGAAATACCCGGACAGCTTCATCGTGGAAGACAGCGACTGGTCGATCTTGATGGACGGAATGGTGGTGTGCTGGTAGTTGGAATACGGCGCCACGTTGTAATTGTTGATGAGCACTCCCGGGATGTTGGGCGCCGGGAACAGGCTCTGAAGATACAGCGAAACGGGGTCCATCATGCTGATCGGGATGGTGTTGTTCGGGAAAGGGGATTCCGTGATCGCGCCATTCGCGGCGGTCACCCTGGTGGTCGGATTGAAGATCTCGTTCGTGAGCGCTCCACTCACAGTGGGAACCGGGAAGATGGCGGAAGAGAAGTTCCCGGACTCATAGGCTGCGGTAGGGAACGTCTGCTGGGAGTTCCTGGTGATGGTGGACTGGCGGAACTGCTCGAAGTTGAAGAAGAAGAAAGTCTTGTCTTTGCCGTTGTAGATTTTGGGAATTACGACGGGACCGCCGAGGGTGAAACCGTAGTCGTTGCGGCGAACCGTGTTCTTCACGTGGCCGGAGTTGGTGTTGGTGGCGCAGTCGTTGCCTGACGGGTTCACGTCGCAGTTGGCCGAGTCCGCCAGGCCCGCATTCAAAAACTCGTTTACGAAGTAATCGTAAGCGGTGCCATGCAGCGAGTTGGTGCCGGATTTCATGGTGAAGTTCAGATAACCACCGCCTGCGCCGCCATATTCCGCGGCGTAGTTGCTGGTCTGGACTGAGACTTCCTGGATAGCGTCCGTACCCTGCTGGGTGGACTGGTTTACCTGCCGCCATAACCCGTTGGTCGCATCCATACCTTCGACCATGATGGTCTGGGAACTGGAGGGCAGACCATTAACCCTCAAAACATCGTCCGTGGTCTGCTGCGCGCCAGGCAAAAGATTAAGTACCGTCAGCGGGTCGCGGATATTGCCGGTGCCCGTGCTGCCGCCGGTGCCGTTGGTCGTGAACAGAGGCAACTCGTCGGCGTTCGTATAGTCGACCTGGTGGCTGACTTCGCCGCTCTCTGTTTTCAGCAGCGGCGCTTCTTCGTTGACGGTAATGGTTTCGGTCGTCTGGCCGACTTCAAGCGTCGCGTCGACGCGAATGGTTTCGCCGACCTGGACGATGATGTTCGGGCGGACGAATTTCTTGAATCCGGCGACAGTGACTGTCAGCTCATAAGTGCCAACCGGCACGTTGCCCAAAGTGTAGTTGCCGGTGGCGCTGGCTCCGGCGGCGAACTTGACGGCAGTGGCCTGGTTCGTTGCTTCGACAGCCGCATTGGGGACCACGGCGCCCGCCGGGTCCGTAATTGTTCCTGTGATAGTTCCGCGATCCCCCTGCGCAAATGCCGCGACGGCGTAGAGCAGGTAACATCCCGCAATAGTCAAACGCAAACGCATTAATTCCTCCCCGGTACGTCAGCTGAACCTCTTCTTCGGAAATCACCCAATTGGAACTGAAAGCGTGAGAAGCATATAACAACCGTTCGCCGGTGTCTATGGAGGTCTAAGATTTCAGCCAAGTGCCGATAAAAGTCGTCGGGGCTAATTGAAATCAATTAGATAGGTTGGTTTGTAAGACCGCATAAAGGAATTTGCGCCTGGAAGATTTGACGCCGATTTGACGGTTGTGGGCCGGTGACGAGGCTTGGCAACAGCTCGCACGCGGGACGTGTATTCCAATGGCGCTGATAAGCGTCATGAGCGGCATCGCGCGGAAAATGTTCGTTGGGGGGATAGGGATAGCGCGACATGCCATGGAACGGCAGTGGCTCCACGGTAGCCGAGTATGCGGTGTTCGGATCGCGATCCTTGGCCCAGCCATCGACCTTGAGCAGAAAATCGCGGGTCCAGCCCGGGCGCGGCGCGGCGAGCGGCGCGGCATCGAATTGCAGCCGCACTTCGTCGCCCGAACCCATGATTACCAGCTTGTCGTCCACATCCCGCAGCAGCTCGTCCACAGGGCCGTATCTGGTATACAGGCCGGGGGTTGGGTTCCAGAAGGAAACCGGCGAAACTGAGCCGTAGAAGAATGTGTCAGGCTGTCGGCGCAGCGGGTCTATGCGCGATTGCGAGAAGCCGCGGAAATGCAGATCGGCCGATTGCAGCGGGATGACCTCCGGCTTGATGCCCGCGTCTCCGGCGCTCTCGCTTAGAAAGATCTCGTCCCAGTAGACGCAGAGATTAGTGACGATGCGGATCTCGCGGCTGGCCGAGAGGAACTCGATGGGAACCGCGATGGTTTTGGGCTTTCCGGCGGGCATGCCCATGTCGGGATTCCCGGTCCGCCAGACGCCCTTGGAGTCGCGCACCTGCAGGTAGGGCAGGACCAGACCCGCTTTTGACTCCTGGGAGGCGCGGCGAAAGGTGCTGCCATCGGGCCAGTCGACCCAGCCGTTGAGCAGCAGCAGGGCTTTGCCTGACGGAGCTGATTTGCCGAAGTCGAGAACCAGAGTGTGCAGATCGGCCACGCCGGTGGATGTGCGGCGGAAATGGTCGGGATAGCGCTGGTCTTTGGCGAGCAGCTTCGGCAAAACGTTGGCGCCGCTGTCGTCACGCGCGGCACCGGGGTAGATCCTGCGATTGACGCTGAACAGGCGGAAATCGGGGAAGGGCGGGCCTTTGAATTTTTCGTTGGTGAAGATCGCAGTTCCCGCCGGATGATCGACGGCGAACAGTCGAATCTGATCGAGATAGGACACCTCGCTGAGTTCTTCGGTCACGCGGATTTCGTAACGGCCGTCTTTGGATTGAAGCGAGGCCGCGGGGATCTGAACGTACTCCTGATGATCCACGGGGAAGAAGCCGCCTTCGCCGTCGCGGGCGCCCAGCGGGGCCACGCCCAGTACATCGGTGACGAACTCGAATGCATGGCCGTTCCAGCTCCAGATCATCGGGCACGAGCCGGACAAACGCTGCGCTTCTTCGTAAACGTGCGTCCCAAAGTTTTGCCGGACCTCGTTCTGGATCAGGCCATTGGGCCATGTGATGCGCACGACGTCTATGGCGGCGATGCCGTCGGTCTGGAATGTCATTGGCACGCCGTCGTAAAGCCCACTGCGATAAATCGTGCCCGCCTTAATTTCGATGAGAGCGCCTTGCGCCAGTTTGGGACCGCGGATACCCTCCAGCTGAACGCGAATCCAGTCGGGGTAGCTGTTCTCGCTTCGCAGGAAATGAACGCTGCCGTTGGCATTGACGCGGACACGGTCGATTCGGCCGACGGCATCGAAATCGGCACGTACTTCTTTCGCGTTGCCCGGCGGTTCGCCTTTGTAGCTTTCCACCGTGTAACGGCCGCCCAATCTGTCGCGATAGAGCACCGAGGCGTGATCGCGATAGAAAACAGCCAGATCGAAGGCCTTGCTGTCGGGATCGACGCGTAATTTGCGCGCGCCGGTGACGTCGCCCGCCTGCACGAACGGAAAGTCTCCCGTGCGACCCTCCCATCCCGCCGGGCCTTGGTTGCGCATCAGGGCGGGCTGCGGGCCGAGCAGGACGAGATCGAGATCGTAATCGTGGTCGTAATCGAGCCAGACAGCCTTGTCGAAGTGCCGCGCGGGCAGTTTCGCGGGTTGGCGAACGAACCTGCCGCCGGTATTGCGATACAGCTCGGGTCCGGCCGCGGTGAGGATGCAGAGGTCCATTTTGCCGTCGTCGTTGAAATCGCCGGGCGCGACATCGATCACGCCCTTGATGCCTTCAAGACCGCTGGCAGGGGCAAGCTGTTGCCCGCGCAGATAGAGCCGGATGCCTTGCGACGACCACACCAGCACGTCGGTCTGGCCGATGCCGGCGGAATCGATCAGGGTCAGGCCCGCGGTGGCGGCATCGACGGTTCCATCCAGCCGTTTGTCGAAGAAAGTCTTCAGTTCCGGCTCGGGGGATTGCGGGCGGGCTGCGGGCGGGTCGTAAATTTCTGCGTAATCGCACCACTCCGCATCTTCGGGAACCACCCAGGTTTTCTGCAGGGCCTGCAGGCGCTGGAAATCGGCGAGGTACCGGTTCATTTGCGTGGTGTCGCCGGCCAGCCGGTAGAGGTTGTAAAGCTGAAAACGCGCGGCGGCGAGTTGGGGGTCGAGTGCGGCGGCGGTTTCGAATTGCTTTTTCGCGTCAGCGGCGCGGTTGACCTGGCGGTAGAGCAAGCCGAGTTGGAAATGCGCCACCGCGACATCGGGCGCGCGTTGGATCATGCCTTCGAATTGCGCGATGGCGCGATCGGTATCGCCCTGGTGCTTGTAATAAATCCCGAGATTGAACCAGGTATGCGGCAGCGCGGGGTCCTGCCGCTGCACTTCTTCGAGGAGCTTGACCGCGTCCTTGTCTTGGCCACCCGCGCGCAACAGCGCCAGCCCGTAGTTCAGTTTGTCGCGGGTGGAATGGGGATCGAGAGCCAGCGCCTGGCGAAATTCGCCGACGGCCTCTTCTTTCGTGGTGGGATTTTCGTAGAGCGCTTTCCCGAGATTGCGATAGCGCGCCAGAGCTGTTTCGTCGAGGGGCTTATGCGAACAGGCTGTCAGTGTCAGCAGAGCGATTGCGAAGCACCGGACAGGCGGATTGCCAATCCGCCGCAGGTTGCCAACCTGCCCTACCAAGAATTTCCGAGGGTCCTTAGGCCCTGTTCAATCTGAGGCAGCAGCTTCGCCGGGCCGTTCTTCAGCACGAATTCGTGCGCCTGGGCGAGAACCTTCCGCGCGGCTTCCTTGTCTCCCGTATTCACGTAGGCCTGCGCCAGGAACATCAGCACCACAGGCGTGTTGGAGTCCTCAACCTTAAGCGCCGGAACCAGCACGGCGATGGCATCGCGGCTGCGGCCTGCATAGAGCAGGTTCTTCGCCAGCTCCAGCCGCGCGGCGCGAAAAGCCGGATCCTGCGCCACGGCGATCTGGTATTCCGCGATCGCCTCGTCCCGCCGGTTCTGCTTCTCCCGTAAATCGGCCAGCCAGGCGTGAGCCTCCGCGTCGGCGGGCTTGATCCTGATGCCCCGCTCGATCGCCGCGGCCGCCGCGTCGTACTTCCCCTGCGCCGCCAGAGCCGTCCCGTAATACACATAAACCAGCGGATACTTCGCATTGGCGGCACGAGCTTTGTTGTAGAGTTCCTCAACTTGGGCGGGGGACGACCGGTTCGGAAACTTAGCCATGTAAAGCAGGTTCACCAGGGCCTCGAGATTGTCCGGATACCGCTTCAGAATCTCCTGGTAAAGCTCGGTGGCGCGGTCGAACTCCCGCTGGTCCTGCAGCCGCTTGGCCAGCATCAGGCGGGTCTGGATTCCGGTCTCCTGTTTCTCCACCTCCACCAGCAGCGGGTCATTGGTCGAGGGCGAGTTATCCTTATAGCCTTCCGCAAGCCGATCGTCCTTGTCCGCGTCGGCTGCGCGGCCGAGACTCCTGTCGGCCTGCGCCAGGCCGAACCACGCGGCGCCGTATTTGGGATACGCATCGGTCGCGCGGCGATAGAAATCGGCGGCGGCGGCAAAATCCTGCCGGGCGAATTTCACGCGGCCCATCGAGTACAGCACCAAGGGCGAACCGGGATCCTGCGCCAGCAACGGCGCGAGCGCGGCGCCGCTTTCGGGAAAGCGTCCCAGCTTCATGAGCAGCTCGCCGCGTTTCAGAATCGCCGGCGCATAGTCAGGACGAATGCGCAGGGCGTCGGTCACGGCAGCGAGCGCCTGGTCGATCTGACCAGTTTGCTGGAGCGAAAGCGAGAGGTAATATCGCCACGCGAAGTCTTTGGGATCGAGGCGGATCGCCCGCTGGTAAGCGATCACTGCGGGTTCGTCGAGCGAATGCGCCTCCAGCACCATCCCCAAGCGGCCGGAGGCTTCGGCGCTCTTCGGCTCGGCCATTGCCCGATCGCGAGCTTTCTCGATCGCGCTGCGCACATCGGCGTCGGCGCCGTTGAGCGGTACGGCCGGAACGGGCGGGAGGGGCTTGGCGC
>JASHSD010000853.1 GCA_030036985.1 Bryobacteraceae bacterium | reverse complement strand
TGTCTCCGGGCGGATCAGAATTGTTAAGTGAACAGTATTGGGGTTAGCCGCGAAATTTACGGACACGCGGCTTTAGCCGCGTCCGGCCTGCGCCAAACAAATCCGCCCTCTTTCCCAGTAGTTTTCTGTGAAAGCCCGCAAATTCTCACAGTGTATGCTGACAAATCGGGATATTTTGATGGGAAAACGCTTCGGCGCGCTGCGCATGCGGATCGCGCTGCTTTTGCTTCTGATTATCGCGCCGTTGGCGGCTCTGGCGGTCTCGCTCGAGTTGGCCGAGGAAAAACGGGACGCGGCGGAGGCTCGGGAACAAGAGCGGGCCACCGTTCGGCGCGTCACCAGCGACCTCAATCGCCTGCTCGAATCCACCCGCGATCTTGTCGTGGGACTGAGCCGAAACTTCGTCGTTCCCCCTCAACCCGAGATCTGCAACGCGCAACTGGCGTCGCTGAAGCCGGCGTTTCCGCAATTCGTTAATTTGGTCGTGGTCGATAACCACTTCAATGTGATCTGCGACGCATACAACCCCACGGGTATGCGTCGCCTTCCTTTGCTTACCGAAAATCCGGTCATCATGGCGCGCGTGCGCCAAACCCGCAAACCGGATGTCGGCGTCTTCGTTAAAACCCCGCCGAACGGGCTGGTGATCCCTCTCATCGGGCCGGTGGTCGGTAAAGATGGCGAGGTCCGCGACATTTTCTTTGTCACCCTGGACCTGAAATGGCTCGACGATCGGATCAACCAGATCGACATCCCCGAAGGGTCGATGCTGCTTGTCATGGACCGCCGGGGCACGCTGGTAGCGCGCAACCCGCGATCGGACGCTTTCCCCGTGGGGTCCGCGGCGCCGCGTTTTCAGAAAACACTCGCGGGCCGCTCCGATCCTCAAGGCGACGCCAGGGACGAAGGAGGCGTTGACCGCGTTTACTCTGTGGCGCGGCTTGGAGCCGACAATGCTCTGACCGTCGTGATGAGCGAAAAAGCCGCCGAGATCTTACGGCCCGCGCAGCAGCGTCTGGCGTTGCATCTGGCCGGACTCGGCGGAGTCGGCTTGCTCGTTCTTGGCCTAGCATGGGTCGGCAGCGACCGATATTTGACCAGGCCCCTGTCGAGCCTGATCAAGGCCGCGGACCGGTTGACCGCGGGTGACCGGTCCGCCCGCAGCGGCGTCGAATACGTCGGCGAAATCGGCGGCCTCGCGCGATCGTTCGACATCATGGCGAGCACGCTCGAACAGGAGAGAATCACGACGCTGCGGACGGCCCGTGTCTTCCGCTCGATCGTCGAAGGAACTTCCGCCGCGACGGGAGACGAGTTTTTCCGTTCCCTCGTCGCCAACCTCACCTCCACGCTGGGGGCGGATCTCGCCCTCGTGGGAGAGTTGAATCCGGATTTGCGTTCCCTTCGAACCCTCGCCATGTGCGCCGATGGCCGCATTCTGCCAAAGGTGGACTACGAACTCGCCGGGACCCCGTGCGGGGACGCCGTCAATCTGGATGCCTGCCGGGACGCGATGCTGCGCGAGTACGGCATGCAAAGTTATCTCGTCACTCCTTTGGTGAACGACAATGGAAGAACGATCGGTCTCATCGCTGTCATGCACCGCCGCGCGACGTCGGGCGACGGCGCCGATTCGTTGTCGATGCTGAAAGTCTTTGCCGCGCGAGCCGGCATGGAACTGACGCGGCTGCGGGTGGAGCGCGAATTACGCGAGAGTCTGGCGGAACGCAAACTGGTGGCAGATCTCACTCAGGAGATGGTGCGCACATTGCGGGCGCTCACGGCGAAGCTTGAATCGGTGCGGGAGGAGGAACGGACGTATATCGCGCGCGAGATCCACGACGAGCTGGGCCAGCAACTGACCGCGATGCGTTTTTCGCTGAAAAGCGCAGGCGCCTCTTTGCCGTGCCGCGTAGAAGAGCTGACCGCGCTTGTCGATTCCATGATCGGAAGCGTGCGCCGCATCGCGACGGAGTTGCGCCCGCGGATCCTCGATGCGTTCGGCGTGGTTGCCGCTATCGAATGGCTGGCCGACGATTTCGGCAAACGCACCGGGATCGATTGCCGCTACAAAGGATTGAAGGACCTGACAGTCCACCGCGAAATTGCGACCGCCGTTTTCCGCATCTGCCAGGAGTCGCTGACCAATATCGCGCGTCATGCACAGGCGACGGAAGCGCGGGTACGGTTGGAAAGAGATGCCGAATGGTTGACCCTGGTGATCAGCGATAACGGCAAGGGTATGGCGCCGGAAGAACTCGCCAATACCCGTTCGTTGGGAGTCGTGGGCATGCGGGAGCGCGCGCGGATGGCGGGCGGGGAGCTTGTCGTCGATACCACGCCGGGGAGGGGCGTATCGGTCCGCCTCCGTCTTCCGCTGGATCTTTCCCTGGAGGGTCCCGCGGCATGACCCGTGTACTCATAGCCGACGATCATCCGATCGTCCGCAAAGGGCTTCGGGAGCTTGTAGCAGGCGAGCCGGATATGACCGTCGCAGCCGAGAGCGGCGACGGCCTGGACGTCTTGCGGCTGATCGAAACCGGGCGGTTCGATGTGGTGCTCCTCGATATCGGTATGCCGGGCATATCGGGTCTCGAAGTGTTGCAAAGGGTCCGGCCCAACTTCCCCGATCTGCCGATTCTGGTGCTCAGCGCGTTCCCCAGGACCGAGCTGGCCATGCGTACGCTGAAGGCGGGAGCGACGGGCTATCTGAATAAGGAAATGGCTCCGGAAGAACTGGTAGCCGCGATCCGGCTGGCGATGTGCGAACCGAAAACGCGCGGCAGGAAATTCGCGGGCCCGGGCGCGGCGGAACTTACCACTGCGCCGCACGATCTGCTCTCCGACCGCGAATATCAGGTGATGATGCTGCTTGCGGCGGGGAGAACCGTTTCCGAAATCGCGGTGGAAATCGCGCTCAGCGTGAAAACCGTCAGCACCTATCGGACGCGCATCCTCGAAAAAATGAAGCTGAAGAATAACGCCGAATTAATGCTCTACGCCGTCCGGAATAATTTGCGCGCCGGAGTTTGACCGGGCGCTACAACAGATCAATCCAGCCGTACTGATCCGGAATGCGGCCGAATTGAATCCCCTGCAGCTCCGAATTCAGCTTACGCGTGACCTCGCCCGCAGCGCCGTCGCCGATAGTCAGCCGGCGTCCGCTCTCGAAAACCAATTCGCGTATGCCGACGACCACCGCCGCCGTGCCGCAGGCGAACACTTCGGTCATGCGGCCGGACTGAATCTTCTCGGCCGCTTCGTCGATCCGCACGGGCGTTTCTTCCACGGTCATTCCGAGGTCCCGCGCCACCGTGATCACCGAATCGCGCGTGATTCCCGGCAGGATCGTGCCGTCGAGCGGCGGCGTGTAAAGCGTATCCTTCTCGACGAAGAAGACGTTCATGCCGCCCAGTTCTTCTACCTCGCGACGGCCGTTGGCGTCGAGGAACAGCACTTGCGAACAACCCTGCTTCTTCCCTTGCTCGATGGTGCGCAGGCTGATGGCGTAGTTTGCCGACGCCTTCACATCGCCTGTGCCGCCGGCCGCGGCGCGGGAAGTCATCTCCGCCACATAAACCGTCACCGTCCCGGCGCTGCTCGATCCGGTCTCCTTGAAGTACGCGCCCGACGGCAGCACCAGAACGAAAAACAGAAACTCGCTCGATGCATGGACGCCGATCGCGGTCTCGGTGCCCATCATGGTCGGCCGGATATAGAGGCTGCCGGGTTCCCGCGGAATCCATTCGATGTCGGCGCGCACCAGCGCCTTAACGGCCTCGACAAAAAACTCGGGAGCGACCGGCGGCATCGCCATGCGTTCGGCGGATCGCATGAAGCGGCGGGCGTTCTCCATCGGCCGAAAAAGCGCGGCCTTCCCGTTCGCCCATCGATAGGCCTTCATGCCTTCGAAGATCGACTGGCCGTAATGAAACACGATGGCCGCGGGATGGAGCGAAATATTGTGCAGAGGTTCGACGCGGGAATTCTGCCAATGGCCCTTGCGATACTCGGAAACGAACCAGTCCGGAGCAAAGGTCTTGCCGAATTCCAGCCGTGAAGGATCGAGATCCACTCCCGCCGCGCTCGCGCGCTGTGGAGCGATCTGAATATCCAATGTGGCCATAGACGATTATAGAAC
>JASHSD010000852.1 GCA_030036985.1 Bryobacteraceae bacterium | reverse complement strand
CGAACCGACCATCTGCTCCAGTTGCTGCGGCGCGTAGGTCGGCGGAGGCGGTGGAGGCGGCGGCGCCTGCGCGAACAAGGGAGCGGCCGCGAGGCCGCACATCGTGATGAACGACAGAGACGTGAGCGACAGAGACAAAAGTTTTGTACGTTTCATGGCTATCTCCCCTGCGCGGGGCGTATCGATAACGCCGCGGTCGATAAAGCTGCGGCGGTCGACAAAGCTGAAGCTTTGGTTCCCGGAAGCGTTTCCGCGCCGGCGTCCGCCGTCAGTGTGTCCGTTCTGAACCACGTCTGCGTTCGGCCGAAGAGCGGAACTCCCAGATAGCCGCGCAGGAAAAGCTTCCCTCCTTCGCGGCTGAGCGTAAACCGGCAGTGATACGTGGAGCCGGATTCGGGATCGAGAATTTCGCCGCCCGAATATTCGTCGCCGCGCTTCACGATTCCGCGCATGATGACGAGGCCGACGATGGGAGCGTCTTTGTCCTTCCCGGTGCATTTTTCGCAATGGGCGGCGCGTTCCTCCGGATCGAAGCCGGTTTCGATCCTTCCATAGAAGATCCCGTTCTCCTCATAGATGCGAACCACGCCGCGAGGTTTGTGCGTGTGGTCGTCCACCGTCTTCCATAACCCAACCGGCGACGGGCCGCCCGCGGCGGGCGCTTGGGCCTCAAGCGCCGGCAACGAACAACAGCAGGCCAACACACACAAGCTTCTTAAGGTGAACCACATTGCTCTATACTTGTGAAAACACGGAATCCGAGTCACCGGGAAATGATAAACGACCGTAACTACAATTCTACCCGCGTTCTTTCAGTCGGCGCGGGCGACCTCTTCGACGGCTTTTTCGAATCCGGGAGGAAATGGAAATTCCGCAAGGACAACCTGATCGACGGCCGCGCGCGCCGCATCTTCGAAACCATGGGCCTCGCCTGCGAACACGGCGTTTATCCGTTTCAGCTTCCGCTCGAAGGCCGCTCGGGCCCGTGGGTCCAGGCCGAAGGCCGCCAGCTGCTGATGCTTTCGTCATACGACTACCTGGGTCTGATCGGCGATCCCCGCATCGACGAAGCCGCCGTCGATGCCGTCCGCAAATACGGCACGGGCACGGGCGGCGTGCGTCTTCTCACCGGCACCATCGACCTCCATCACCAGATGGAACGCGATGTCGCCGCTTTCAAGGGAACGTCCGATGCCATCACTTTCAGCTCGGGTTATCTCGCCAATCTCGCGGTGATCGCCAGTCTGCTGACGCCGCAGGATCGGGTGATTCTGGATGCGCTTTCGCATCGCAGTCTGGTTGACGCCTGCCGCCTCGCCGGCGTTCCCATTCAGCGCTTTCGCCATAACGATATCGATTCTTTGCGGCAGGAACTCGCGAATGGACCGGCCGCGAACCGAACTCTGATCGTCGCCGACGGCGTCTTTTCCATGGATGGAGACATCTGTCCGCTGCCGGACCTTGTCGAGGTGAAGCGCGAAGCCGGCTGTTTCCTGATGATCGACGAATCGCATGCCTTTGGCGTGCTTGGCCCGAACGGACGCGGCGCCGACGAGCACTTCGGCGTCGATACGGACGAAGTGGACATCTGGACCGGCTCCTTGGCCAAGGCGATTCCGTCGAACGGCGGTTTCGTTGCCGCGTCGAAGGAGATGTCCATCTTCCTGCAACACGCTGCTGCGCCGTTCATTTTTTCGGCAGCCCTTGCGCCGTCGTCAGTCGCGGCCGTGAGTGCATCCCTGGCGATTCTTCGGCTCGAACCCGAGCGCGTCGAGCGCATTCGGCGCAACGCGGAGTTCCTGCGCGAAGGATTGCGCGAACTCGGTTACGACACGGGTCACTCGGAGACGGCCATCGTTCCGGTCATTCTGCACGACGAGCGCACCGCGGCGCTATTGGCCGGCGGTCTGCGCGAACTGGGAATCGCGGTGACGCCGATTCTGTTCCCCGCTGTTCCGCTGGGTTCGGCGCGGCTGCGCCTCTGCGTTACCGCCGCGCACTCAACAGAGGATCTGGAGTTTGCGCTGGACGGTTTCCGCCGGATGCGCTCGTAGCGGCTGGGAAGACCACCCGGAACGTGGATCCCGATCCTTCCGCGCTTTCCACTTCAATGGCCGCGCCATGTGCGCGCGCGATGCTCTCTGCCAATGAGAGTCCCAGGCCGAAGCCTTCGTCGGCATGGGCGCGGTCGGCCTGATAGAACCTTTTGAAGATGTGCGGCAGATCGGTGGGAGCGATGCCCACGCCGAAATCCTGAACCGATGCTTCGGCCGCCGTAACCGACACGAGCACATCGGATCCCACGCGCGAATACTTCAGCGCATTATCGACGAGAACCAGAAAAAGACGCCGCAGTGCGGGCCGGTTCCCGGAGATTCGGACAGGGCCGGGAGCAGCGAAGCGGATCCGAATCCCGCGCGCCTCGGCGATGCCGCGCATCCCGGTCACCACCGCGTGGATCAGTTCGTCGAGATCGAGCGGAACCTTCGGCATCTCCGCCGACTGCGCCTCCTGCCGGGCGAGGAACAGAAGGTCTTCCACGAGCTGCGTCATGCGTTCGGCTTCGCCCGAGATCTCGCGTAGTGAATCGCGATACGATTCCGGCGAACGCGCGCGGCGCAGCGCCAGTTCCGCGCTGGTTCGTATCACCGAGAGCGGCGCGCGCAGTTCGTGCGAGGCGTCGGCC
>JASHSD010000851.1 GCA_030036985.1 Bryobacteraceae bacterium | reverse complement strand
GCGTCGGAAGAGCGCCTGATCGATCAGCAGCTGATTCGCGGGGAAATCGCCTCGGGCGGTTACCGCCGCGCCACCGAGGCCGATGCCGACAAGCTGCTTGACCAGATTCGCCGGGAGCGCTTCGGCGGTTCCAATGCCCGGCTCGACCGCGCGCTGGAGCAGTACGGGCTGACCGAAAATCAGCTTCGCGCCGAACTGCTCTGGCAGCTCACGGTCCTGCGCTTCATCAACGACCGTTTCAGTCCCGGCGTCGTGGTCACGGACGAGGACGTGCAGAAGTATTACGACGCGCATCGCTCCGAATTCCACGCGCCGCTCGCGACCGTCTCGGCATCCGTGCGGAAGTCGCTCGAAGGGGAACAGGTGAATCAGGCATTCGACATGTGGCTCGCCGACGAGCGTAAGGACTCGGACATCGAATACAAGGTCGATTACGGCAAGGAGCCTGCGAAATGAGCCGTCCTGTGCGTATCGTGCGAAATGTCGCCATCGGGCTGGTGGGCCTGATTCTGGTGCTGGTGGTAGCGGTTCTGGTGGTGGTTCAGACGGCTTGGTTCCGCAATTACGTTCGGCAAACCATTATTTCGGACGTGGAGGAAAGCACCGGCGGACGCGTCGATATCGGGTCGTTCGATTTCGACGTGAAGAATCTGCGCGCGACGGTCATGAATTTCGTCATTCACGGCACGGAGCCGGCGAATGCCGCGCCATTCGTCTCCATCCCCCGCATCGAAGTGGATTTTCGCCTTTTCACCAGCCTGAAGCATCTGTACGAGATCACGTTCCTGGGTGTCGATAATCCGGCGGTCAACGTGACTCTGCAGGCGGATGGCAAAAGCAACATCCCGACTCCGAAGAAGAACAGCACATCCAAAGAAACGCCGCTCGAAACGGTGGTCGATCTCGCCATCGACCGCTTTGTGCTTCAAAACGGCGCGCTGAATTTCTTCTCCGTGCGTCAGCCGCTGACGGTTGACGGCAGGAACCTGCGCGCGCGTCTGGACTACAGCCTGGCGAAGGATGCATATGACGGCACGATCGCTATCGAGCCGCTCTACGTTCTCAATGGACGCAACACCCCGGTGAACTTCACCGTCACGCTCCCGGTAACGCTGACCAAAGACCGCATCGACCTGCATCACGCGACCGTCACGACCCCGCTCTCGCAAATCTCCGCCGATGCCTCGATCGCGAATATGAACAACCCGAAAATATCCGCCCGCGTGCAGGGGAAAATCGCGGGCGCGGATCTGGTGCATGCGGCCAACCTTCCGCTCGCGGCGAGCGCGCGTCTGCCGGATCTCACTATCGACGCCAATGCGACCGCCGATGAACAGATCATTCAGGTCGCGGCGCTCAATGTCGGATTCGGGCAATCGAATCTGGAAGCGTCGGGAACTCTCAAAGATCCGCGCGGCGCGGGTTCCCTGCAGGCCCGCGCCGAATTATCGCTGCGGGAGTTGGGGCAACTGGCGAAGTTGAGCAGCAGCCCTTCGGGCACGGTGACGCTGAATGCGCTCGCGAAGATCGACTCAGCCAATCAATACGATGCCCGCGGAAACATCGAAGGCATGAACCTCGCGTTCAGTGAAGGCAAAAACCGCTTCTCCAATATCGGCTTTCTCACTTCATTCGAAGTCATTCCGGGAACCATCAGCCTGAATGGTCTGCGCCTGAACGCGCTCGGCGGCGAATTCGCCGGCAACGCGTCGCTTGCCGATTTCGAACGTTATCAAATCGCCGGGATGATCCGCGGATTCAATATTCAGACGCTGCTGCGCATGGTCGGAGAAAAGCTGCCTTACGAAGGCGGAATCTCCGGATCTCTCGATGCCCGCGGCGATACCAAAGCCGTCGGCACGAAAGGTATCGCGGCGGATGCGCACCTCGTCATCACGCCCGGCCGCCGCGGCATTCCGGTTTCAGGCCGGTTGAACGCCGCGTTCAATGGCGATACGGACGATGTTCTCGTCGAAAATTCCTACGTCGCGCTGCCGCACACGCGCATGAACGTAATCGGCTCGGTGCGCCGCCGCCTGAACGTGTCGCTCGATTCGAAGAATCTCCACGACCTCATGCTTCCGGTCGATCTGGTCAACAACGGCATGGCGGATTTCACCGGCGCGGTGACCGGCGCCGTTTCCAAACCGCGTGTGACGGGGCATCTCGCGGTCGATCGCTTTTCAGTCGAGGGCCGGCAGTTTGATTCGCTCGCGGCGGATGTGGCCGCGTCCGGCAGCGGCGCCACAGTTTCGAACGCCGCGCTGGTTCGCGGCATGATGCGCGCTACGGCCAACGCAAGCATCGGGCTGCGCGATTGGAAGCCCGTGCCGCGATCGCCCATAAACGTGAACGCGGGCATCAGCGACGGCGATCTCGCCGACGTAACGGCTCTCGCAGGCCAAAGCGCATCCGAATACTCCGGCGCGCTGTCGGCTTCGGCGCGCGTGACCGGAACCTGGGGCGATCCCGTGGGCGCGGCGACGATTCAGGCCGTGAACGGCATGGTCGACAGCGAGCCGTTCAATCGCATTCAACTCCAGGCGAATCTGACGGACCGCCTCGCGACAATACCCGTCGCCTACATCGACACCCCCGCCGGGCGCGTCGATCTGACGGCCGAATTCCGCCATCCCCGCGACAGCTTCACCACGGGACAACTGCATGCGCAGTTTCGATCCGGCACGCTCAATCTGGCGCGCATGCCGCTGGTCGAGAAATCGGCGGGCAAGATCGCGGGCACGGTGACTCTCGATGCCGATGTCAACGGCACATTGCAAGAGGCGCAGCCGAAACTGCTGTTGAACTCCGTGAATGCCGACGTCTCGGCGAAGTCCGTCGATGTGCGCGGTTTCCAGTACGGCGATCTCACCGCGACCGCGCGCACCAGCGGTCAAAACGTAACCTATAACCTTACTTCCGACTTTGCCGGCTCCAATATTCAGGCCAACGGCAATACGCAGCTGGCGCCGAATTATCCGACGAACGCCGACCTGCGCATCGCCGCTCTGCCCGTCCAGCGTGTGCTGGCAGCGGCGGATGAAACTGCAATTCCCGCGCGCGGCATCCTCTCCGGCTCGGCTCATTTCGACGGCACGATCGCAGCGCCGCAGGGCAGCGCGCAGCTCAGCCTGGCCAACGGCTCCGTGTACGGCGAAAAAATCGATCAGGCGCGCCTGCAGATGACGTATCTCCCGCAGAGCATCGATGTCCCGCAGTTCGAAGTCGTCTCCGGCCCTTCGCGTATCGATGCCACGGCGCATTTCGACCACCCGGTCGATAATTTCCACACCGGCCAGGCGCGATTCACGCTGGCCGGCAATCGTCTGAATCTGGCGCAGATCGCCGCCGCGCAGCGGCTGCGCGCGGGCATCGGCGGCACTCTCGATGTCAACGCAAACGGCGCGGTTACTCTGCAAACCGCAAGTCCGGCCATTCTGATCAAAGCCGTGAACGCAAATATTTCCGCCAACGGCATCACGGTCGAAGGCAAACAGTTCGGCAGTCTGAAACTCACCGCGAACACGCAGGGGCAGCGCGTCACCTTTGCGCTCGATTCGAATCTCGCCGGCGCCGCGATCGAAGGCAGCGGGAACGCTACCCTCACGCCGCAATATCCGGTGGATGCGCGTCTCTCCATCCGCAATGCCGCCTGGAGCCGCATAGCGGATCTGATCGGCCAACAGAGTTCCGGCAAACCCATGTTCGAAGCGGCCGCGGACGGCGATGTCGCCATACGTGGTCCGTTGCTCGACTCGGCGCGGCTCAACGGCTCGCTCGAACTGACCAGGCTCAACTTCAGCACCGTTCCCCGCGGCCGCGCCGAGCGCCCCATCACCATCGCCAACCAGGGACCGATTCAGGTGGCTCTCAATCAAGGCGTGGTTCGGATACAGAACGCCCACATCACCGGCCCCAAAACCGATATCCAGGCGACCGGCTCCGCGTCAATTCAGGGCAGGAATCTCAACCTGAATCTTCGCGCCAACATGGACGTCGGCGTGGCAAAGGACTTCGATAGCGACGTTTACTCCACGGGCGATGTCACCTTCGCCGCGACAGTCCGGGGCGATCTGCCCAAGCCGCTTGTCAATGGACAACTCGCCCTTCAGAACGTATCCTTCAGCGCCCTGTCTCTGCCCGTCGGCGTTTCCAACGCAAACGGCGCCATCGTGTTTACGGGCAACGGCGCCCGCATCCGCACCCTGACCGCCGACGCCAACGGCGGGAAGCTCACCATCACCGGCTCCGGTTCGTTCACCGACATCCCGCGGTTTGCGCTGCAGGCGAAGGCTTCGAACGTTCGCGTCAATGTGCAGCAGGGCGTGAGCATCACCGTCGGCGCCGATGCCACCCTTTCCGGCTCCACCGAAGGCAGCCGCATCACCGGCACGGCCACGGTGGATCGGATCAGCTATGCGGCGCGAAGCGACTTCGGATCCATCCTGACGCGTTCCGCTCCGCCCGTGCAGTCGCCGCAGACGCCGTCGCCGTTCCTCTCGAACATGAAGCTCGAACTGCGCGTGCGCAGCCTGCCCGGCATGACGGTGCAGTCCTCGCTTTCGCAAAACCTGGAGACCGATATCGACCTGCGCATTGTCGGCTCGGCCAACCAGCCCGCCGTGCTGGGGCGAGTCGAGGTGAGCAGCGGCAAGCTTCTGTTCTTCGGCACCACCTATACCGTGGATACCGGAACCGTTTCGTTCTACAACCGTGTGCAGATCGAGCCCATTCTCGACCTGACGCTGGAAGCGCAGACGCAGGGCGTCACGGTAACCGTTCACGTCGCCGGACCCATCGACAATATGAAGCTCAGCTACACGTCGAACCCGCCTCTGCCGTTTCAGGAAATCATCTCCCTGCTTGCCACCGGCGCGACGCCGACCAGCGATCCGACTCTGCTCGCGAATCAACCCCCGCAGCCGCAGCAGGGCGTCGAGCAGATGGGCGAATCCGCGATTGTGGGGCAGGCCGTGGCCAACCCCGTCGCCAATCAGTTACAGCGCGTATTCGGAATCACTCAATTGCAGATCGCGCCTACATTCACTACGGGATCCCAGGTCCCGACCGCGCGTCTGGCCGTCGAGCAGCGCATCACGAACAACCTGACCTTCACCTATGTGCAGGCCGTGGATCAGCCGAACTCTACCGTCATCCGTATGGAGTGGGCGTTCAGTCCCATGTGGTCCGCGGTCGCCACGCGCGACGAATACGGCATCTTCAGCCTGAATTTTTTCTACAAGCGCCAATTCCATTAAGGACACGCGACTTCAGTCGCGTCTTTCGCCGTTACGTTTAAAAAACGCGACTGAAGTCGCGTGTCCGAAGCACATCGAACTGCCCAGTTATTTCCGCGCTTCCCGCTGCGAGTGAGGGCGCGCGCCCCCCATTTACTCTCCCTCCTTGACACGATATATCACAAAATGATATAAATCGCGCATGGCCCGATCGGACCTTCCTCTCGCCCCCGCGGCTTTCCTCATCCTCTTCGCGCTCGCCGGCGGCGCCAAACACGGCTACGCCATCATGCAGGAGACCCGCAAACTCTCCGACGGCGGCTTCAAAATGGGCCCCGCCACGCTTTACACCACCATCCAGCGGCTGCTCGAAAACGCCTGGATCAAAGAGGTCGCGGGCCCTGCCGACAGCGACAGCCGCCGCCGTTATTACCGGCTTACCGGCGACGGCAGCGCCGTCCTCAACGAAGAACTGGCGCGCATGGAAGCCATGGTGCGCAAAGCCAAAGCCATGCGGCTGCGCTCGGTGGAGTCGACATCATGACCCACTTCGTGCAATTCAGCACTGCCATTTACCGGGCCGTCCTCGTGCTCTACCCTTTCGATCTGCGCTGTCAATACGGCGAAGAAATGGCCGCGGTTTTCACCGAGGACCTTGCGGACGCCTGCGAAAACGGGCGGATGGGCGATGTGATCGGCGTGTGGTGGAGCGCCGCGTCCGAGGTCTTGCGCATCGCGTTGCCGGGACGCATTGCCAACCAGGCCCTGGTCGCCCCGGCGGTTTCCCTGGCGTTGCATCTGGCGGCGATCGGCAGCGTTCTCGCGCTGGCGTCCTTCGCCGAATCGATTCCCCACGGCGTTCTCCACGGTCTGATCACGCTGCGCATGAAGGGGTAGATAATGCTCGAAGCCCGTGGACTGACGAAACGCTTCCGTAGCCTCACCGTCGTGGACCACGTGAACTTCACCGTCCGCGCGGGCGAGATCACCGGCTATCTCGGCCCCAACGGCTCCGGCAAATCGACAACAGTCAAAATGATGACCGGACTGCTGCATCCCACCGAAGGCGAGATCCTCTTCCAGGGCCGCAATATTCGCTCCGGCGATGGCGCCCTCGATTTCAAGCACCGGCTCGGATACGTCCCCGAGGAGCCGAACCTCTACGGCTATCTGACCGGCCTCGAATACCTGCAGCTGGCCGCCGGCCTGCGCGCGATTCCCTTCGACCGCGCCACAGCCAAAGCCAACGAGCTGCTCGAACTTCTCTCGCTGCGTGAAGCCCGCTGGGCGCCCATCTCGGCCTATTCGAAAGGCATGAAGCAGCGGGTGCTGATCGCAGCCGCCCTGCTGCACGATCCCGACGTTCTGATCTTCGACGAAGCGCAATCCGGTCTCGACATCGCCAATTCCCTGCTGTTCCGATATCTGCTGCGCACGCTCGCCGCGCGCGGCAAGGCGGTGCTCTACATCTCGCACGTTCTCGAACTGGTGGAGAAGGTTTGCGAGCACATCATCGTCATCTACCAGGGCCGCGTCGTTGCCGACGATTCGGTCACCAGTCTGCGCGGCCTGATGCATCTGCCCAATCTCGAAGAAATTTTCAAGCAGCTCATCGAGCAGGGCGACATGGAATCCCGCGCCCGCGACATCGCGGAACTCGTGAGCAGGCCGTGAGCCGCCGATGACGACCGACCAGCCGAATTTCCGTCTCCTGTTCGATATCTTTCGCGGGCGTTTCCTGGAGAACGACACCGTGGCTCCCGATTGCGGCTTCGAAACGAACGTCTCTCAGGTCATCGGCGCTGTTGCCACGCCCGGCCTGTTTGTGGCGATTTTTCTGCTGCCGGTGTTCAATCGGCTGTCGGTCCAACATCCGAGCCTTGAAATCGACTGGACGGTCCGCGGCTACCGCCTCTTCTTTCCGGCGTACTCTTTCACCGTCGCAGGCTTCGCCACCATTTTCGAATGGGACTTGCTCTTTCCGGATCGCCGGGATTTCCTCGTCCTCGCTCCGTTTCCCATTCGCCTGCGAGATTTGTTTCTGGCGAAATTCGCGGCAATCGCGGTTTTTCTGCTGACGCTGATCGCGGCCGTGAATCTTTTTCCCACGCTGCTGTTGCCCGTGTTCTCGATGGCGATCCCGAAAATCGGAGCTACGGGGATTCTTCGATTGACCGCCACCCAGATCGCGGCAACGGTGAGCGCGTCGTTGTTCGCTTTCCTGGCCGTGGCCGCGTTTCAGGGCGTTCTGATCAACCTGACCACACCTGCGTTTTTCCGCCGCATCTCGCCCGCGATCCAAATGCTCGGCATGAGCCTCATGATCGTCGCGCTGCTCACCTTTCCCGTGTATATGCTGCTGCTGCGGCCGATGGCGGAAACGCATGTCCGGTGGCTCTATCTGATTCCGCCGGTATGGTTCACTGCGCTCTACGATCTGCTGCTGCCCGGCGGCGACCCGGCGTTCGCGCGATACGGCATCTTCGCCGCCGAAGCCCTCGCCGTGTCCGCCGTCGTCTTCGCGCTGTCGTGGACCTTCGGTTTTCGCCGCCACTACCGGCGCACGCTGGAATCGGAAGACACATCGTCGCGCGCTCCTTCAATCCCCGTTGTCGGCCGTCTGATTCGGTCGCCCGAGGAACGCGCGATTTACGACTTCAGCGGCCGCATCCTGGCGCGGAGCACGACGCATCGCCTCTTCCTCGCCACCTACCTCTCGGTCGGGATCTCATTCGGATTATTAGTCACGCTGACGGTTCACGCGGGCAGGCTTGGCGTATCACGTGACGGACTTCGCGCCTTGCCCTTCCTGATTGCCTTCTTCGTGGTATCCGGATTTCGCGCCGCGCTGCAGTTTCCCGCCGAACTCGCATCGAACTGGCTGTTTCGCATCACCGAGTCGCAGTGGGCCGAGGTCTCCCGCGGCGCTACGCGCAAACGAGTGCTGGCCGGCGGCTTGCTTCCCGCCGTCACCCTGATTCTGCCGTTCGAGATCGCCTTTTGGGGCCTGCGCGCCGGCGCAATGCACATGCTTTGTCAGTTATTCGGGGGCGCGCTGTTGATCGAACTGTTGTTCTGGAGCTTTCATAAAGTACCGTTCACCTGCTCTTATTTCCCAGGCAAAGTGAATCTGGCCCTGCTCGCGGCGTTCTATCTCTACGGATTTACCACCTGGAGCTTCCACATGGCCGATCTGGAGCGATGGATCGACCGCAACCGCACACTTGGCTTGTGGTTTTTCATCCTGGCGGCGAATGTACTGGCGTTGTGCCAACGCAGGCATCCCGCGGCCTCCGCCGTACTGTTTGACGCCAGTGAGCCGGAAATTCAGGTTCTGGATTTAACCTGAGAAAGCATGCGAAAAACCGCTTGCTTGCGCGCGGCTCGGAACGGGCTTCTGAGCCACGACCGCAAGGGAGTGGTTGAACGGGT
>JASHSD010000075.1 GCA_030036985.1 Bryobacteraceae bacterium | reverse complement strand
TCGCCGCGAAAACGCGATTTTTGTTTAATACGCGCGTGGCGTAGAACAGGTCACGCCATAGGGAAGCGATCCAGGAAACCACCCAGCGTTCGCGGCACTCCTCCTTGATCGACTCGATTCCGCCAAGCGCGAGAACGGCCATGCGGCGCGCTTCCGCGGGATCGATGCCTGCGCGGATGTTGTCGGCGGTGAGCATTTCCAGATGAACTTCGAGCTGGAGCGCGAGGTCGCGCTCGTTCCGCTCCCGGATCAACGGAGCGTTCAATCGCGACAACAGTGCGCGCAGATGCTTCATCAGGCTTTCTCGGGAGCGAAGAAGCGGTCGATGATTCGGGTGGTCTGACGCCAGTGCGAGGATTCGCGGGCCAGTTGTTTGCGGCCGGATTTCGTCAGCGTGTAAAACTTCGCCCGGCGATTGTTGTCGGAGACGCCCCAATTGGAGGAGATGGCGCCTTCCTGTTCGAGCTTGATCAGCACCGGGTAGAGGGTACCCTGATTGACCGCCAGCAGATTTTCGCTGGTCTGCTCGATGCGCCGCGCGATGCCGTAGCCATGCTGCGGGCCGAGAGTGTCGAGAGTCCTCAGCACCATTAAAGCCAGCGTGCCCTGCCAAACGTCTTTTCTCTTGCCGCCCATTCGCAGATAACCTCCTGTTGGATTCCAAAATAAGCATGGCACAACTCTTGTTGGAAAGCAACAGGAGGAAAACGGCCCGAAATCGCCACCAACCGAAATCGCTACCAACCGAATTCGTCGACCGCACCCGCTATCGACCGAAATCGTTACCCGACCGAAATCGTTATCGACCAAAATCATTACCGAGCCGCGACCGCGAGGGAGCGTCTTTTGGGGTCGGTAATGGATCGGGTCGGTAGTAGGTTGCGTGCGAGATAATTTTCTCTACAACCTTTTTTCTGAAGGAGCGGGATTTGTCGACAATCATCAGAGTTGCCGGAGCTGAAATATTGGACTCGCGCGGGAATCCGACCGTCGAAGCCGAGGTCTTTCTGGCCGATGGCAGCAACGGGCGGGCTGCCGTCCCCAGCGGGGCGTCGACGGGGGAACACGAAGCCGTCGAACTGCGTGACGGCGAGAAGAATCGCTACCTCGGCAAGGGCGTGCGCAACGCGGTCGCCAATGTCGACGGGCCGATCCAAAAGGCGCTGCTGGGTCACGATGCGACCCTGCAGGCGAAGATCGACAAGATCATGATCGATCTCGACGGCACGTCGAACAAGAACAATCTTGGCGCGAACGCCATACTCGCGGTATCGATGGCGGTGGCGCGCGCGGCGGCGGCGTCGCAAAGGACTCCGCTCTTTCGTTATCTCGGCGGCGTGAATGCGTGCATGCTCCCCGTGCCGCAGATGAACATCCTGAACGGCGGTGTGCACGCCGACAGTTCCGTCGATATGCAGGAATTCATGATCGCTCCGTACGGCGCGCCGAAGTTTTCCGAAGCGCTGCGCATGGGCGTCGAAGTCTTCCACACATTGAAGAGCGTGCTCAAGAAGCGCGGGTATTCGACATCGGTCGGGGATGAGGGCGGATTCGCGCCGAGCCTGAAGTCCAACGAAGAAGCCATCGAAGTGATCCTCGAAGCCATCGAAAAAGCCGGGTACAAAGCGGGTGAGCAGATCGGCATCGCGCTGGATCCGGCTTCGAGCGAGTTCTATGAAGATGGCGTTTACGTGTTCAAGAAGTCGGACAAGAGCCGGCATTCGAGCGCAGAGATGGTGGAATTTTACTCGAACTGGCGGCGGCAGTATCCGATCATTTCGATCGAAGACGGCATGGCCGAGGACGATTGGGAAGGCTGGAAGCTTCTGACCGACGCGCTGGGCGCGAACACGCAGATCGTCGGCGACGATTTGTTTGTCACCAACACGGAGCGCCTGAACAAAGGCATCGAGATGGGCGTGGCCAATTCGATTCTGGTGAAGGTCAACCAGATCGGCACGCTGACCGAGACGCTGGACGCCATGATGACGGCGTTCAAGGCCGGGTATACGGCGGTGGTTTCGCATCGCTCGGGCGAAACGGAAGATCCGTTCATCGCAGATCTTGTGGTCGCGACGAACGCGGGGCAGATCAAGACGGGGTCTGCCAGCCGCACGGACCGCATCGCGAAGTACAACCAGCTGCTGCGCATTGAAGAGCGTTTGGGCGGCGCCGCGAAGTTCCCGGGACGGAAGGCATTTAAACAATAAATGGCTCGAAACAAGCCTCTGATTCTGACAATCCTCGATGGCTGGGGTTATTCGCCCATGACCGAGGGCAACGCGATCGCCGCCGCGCGCAAACCGACTTACGACATGCTGCTCGGCAGCTTCCCGAATACGCTGGTGCAGACCTCGGGGCCGTATGTGGGGCTGCCCGAAGGTCAGATGGGCAACAGTGAAGTGGGTCATCTCAACATAGGCGCGGGGCGCGTGGTGCAGATGGATGTGACCCGCATCGACATGATGATTGCCACGGGCGAGTTCTTCGAAAACCCGGTGCTGCTGGCGACAATGCACCATGCGCGCGAGCAGGGGCGGCGGCTGCATCTGATGGGCCTGTGCAGCGACGGCGGAGTGCATTCGGAACTGACGCATCTCTACGCGCTGATCGAAATGGCGAAGCGCGAAGGCGTGGGACACGTCTGCATCCACTGCTTCATGGACGGCCGCGATACGCCGCCCGAAAGCGGCATCGATTACATGCGGCAGCTGCAGCAGAAGATTCGCGAGATCGACGCCGATGCGAAGATCGCTTCCGTTTCGGGCCGCTATTACGCGATGGATCGCGATAAGCGCTGGGAGCGCATTGAGCGCGCTTATCGGGCCATGGCGCTTGGGGAAGGCGAAAAACTGGCGGACCCGGTTGAGGCGCTGCGGCGGTCTTATGAAAAGGGCGTCACCGACGAGTTCATCGAACCGGTGACGATTGTGGATGCCCACGGCGAACCCGCAGGCCTGATTCGCGAGGAGGATGCCTGCTTCTTTTTCAACTTTCGCGCCGATCGCGGCCGGGAGATGACCGAGACGCTCGCGAAGTCGGGGAAGAATCTGTTTGTCAGCACGATGACGCAGTACGACAAAGCGTTCACCGTGCCGTTCGTGCTGACGAGAGAGCCGCTGAACAATATCCTCGCCAATGTTTTTGCGCAACTGCAGTGGAAGAACCTGCGCGTGGCCGAGACCGAGAAGTATGCGCACGTGACTTACTTCTTCAACGGCGGCGTGGAGAAGCCGTTTGCGGGCGAAGAGCGCGAAATGGTGGCGTCGCCGAAGGTCGTGACTTACGATCTGAAACCCGAGATGAGCGCCGAAGGCATTACGAATGTGGTGGTGGATGCGATCGGCGCGAAGGATTTCGACGTGATCGTGATGAACTTCGCCAATGCGGATATGGTCGGGCACTCGGGCAAGATGGAGCCGACGGTGCGGGCGGTCGAGACTATCGATGCGTGCCTGGGGCGGATCTGGCAGCGGCTCAGAGAGAAGAGCGGGCGCTGGATTATTACGGCGGACCATGGGAACGCGGAGACGATGATCGATCCGGTTACGGGAGGTCCGCATACGTATCACACGACCAATCCTGTGCCGTTTATATTGGTGGACGATTCGGGTGAGAAGCTGCGGCAGGGCGGGGCATTGCAGGATATCGCACCGACGATTCTGGGCGTGCTGGGGGAGAGCCAGCCGAAGGAGATGTCCGGGCGGGATTTGCGGATTAGATAAAGACGCGACTAAAGTCGCGTGTCCGATTAAGGCGTGTCCGATTAAGATGAAGCCATGAAGGACTCCGCGCTGCTGGCTCATATCGAGAAGCAGTCGCACGGAAAAACCAGCCTTAAGCATCTCTTCAAGGAACTGCGCGTAAAAGGCGACGATCGCGCGGCTATCGAAGCCGCTGTCGAGCGCCTTGTCGGGCGCGGAGAGCTGATTCAGCTCAATGGCACGCATTACGTCGCCGCGTCTCGCAGCCGCGAATTCGTCGCCGGGCGGGTCAGCATTCATCGCGACGGCTACGGGTTTCTGATTCCCGACCGTCCGATTCCCGGCGTGCAGGGCGATCTCTATCTCGGACGCGAGACCGTCCGCGGCGCCATGAACGGCGACCGCGCTATTGCGCGCATTACTCATACTAGTGCGGCCGGGCGATCCGAAGGCGAGATCGTGCAGGTGCTCAAGCGCGCGCACCCCACGGTGGTGGGCCAGTTCCGCATCAATCGGCGCGGGATGTTCGTTGCGCCGCACGATGAGCGCCTGACGGAGTGGATCGAGATCCCCGAAGATCTGGCGATTCCGACGCACGCGCCGCAGACCGATCGCATCGGGCCGAAGCCCATCGAAGTCTCCGACCCGAGCCAATTGGACGGCATGATCGTCAACGCCGAGGTGCTCGAATACGGCGACCGCAAAGGGCCGCCGGTCGGGCGCGTAATCGAGATCCTCGGCGCGGAAGACGATTTCGGCATCGATGTCGAGATCATTATCCGCAAGCACCATCTGCCCAACCGATTTCCGGCGGACGTGATCGACGAAGCGCAGTCCGTTCCGGCCCTGATCACGAGCGCGGAGATGCGGGGCCGAAGCGATTTCCGCGATCTGCCCATCGTGACTATCGACGGCGAGACGGCGCGCGATTTCGACGACGCCGTGCTCGTCGACAGGCTGCCCAACGGGCATTTCGCGCTGCAGGTGCATATCGCGGATGTGAGCCATTACGTCACGCCCGGGAGCGCCATCGATGCCGAGGCGCGTCTGCGCGGCACCAGCGTTTATTTTCCCGACCGCGCCGTGCCGATGCTGCCGTTCGAGCTTTCGACGAACATCTGTTCGCTGGTTCCGCATGCCGACCGGCTGGTGCTTTCGGCGCTGATCGAGTTCGATCGGCACGGCGAGCCGCTGGCGTTCGATTTCCGCCGCGGGGTGATTCGCAGCGTTGAGCGCATGACTTATACGAACGTGCATCTGCTGCTCGAAGGCGATCCGGCGCAGAGGGAGCGGTATGCGCCGCTGGTCGAGCGGTTCGAGACGATGCGGGAGTTTGCGGAGATTCTGCAGCGCAAGCGCTATCAGCGCGGGTCGATCGATTTCGATTTGCCGGAGCCGCTGATTG
>JASHSD010000850.1 GCA_030036985.1 Bryobacteraceae bacterium | reverse complement strand
ATCGAGGAAGCCACTCATGCCGGCATCGATACCTGCGTAAGCGTCGGCTGCCCCACTCTTATCGCCATTCCCGGCGAACGGCGGGGCATGTCCAGAGAGGAAGGCGCCGATAACGCGGTCGCCATACTGAACCGCATCAAGGGTTATGCGGAACAAAAGGGCGTCACGGTGTGCATGGAAAATACGAACTCGAAGATCGCCGCGGACAATCGTACCGATCAGGTTTTCGATCATGTGGCGTGGGGTCTCGATGTGTGCAAGCGCGTCAATTCACCCCGCGTAAAGATCCTCTACGACGTCTACCACGCTCAGGTCATGGATGGCGACGTGACACGGACGCTGCGCGATAACATTGACCATATCTGTCACATCCACTTCGCGGGAGTGCCTGGCCGCAATGAATTCGACGACACGCAGGAACTCAACTACCGGTTCATCGCCAAAGCGATTGCCGACTTGGGATATACGGGATTTGTAGCCCACGAGTGGCGCGCGGCAAACGGTAACGATCCGCTCAAGAGTCTCGAACGCTGCTTCGGGATTATAAACGTGTAATTCCGCATTACCAGACGAAAAAGGCGGCCCCGCCCGACGGCTCGAGGAGACGCCCCGCCTGCACGGGACTGTCGCGCACGGGCGTCATGCTTTGATGAGCCCCGTGAGGCAAAAGCGGTTCCGGACCGGTCGTCTCTTCGACCTCAACGGCTCCATGGCGGTTCATAATCTGTGCGGCCATGTCCACCTTCTCATCCAGCCCCGTGGCGAAAACGAGCACTCCCCGGCGCCGCACTCCTTCGACATAAGCGCCCGCCTGTGATTTGGTCGCCCCGATCCGCATCAGTTCCCGGGTCAACGACACTTCGAAATCGATGTGCGGGATACTCGTCACCCCGGTGACCGCCAGGTCCAGCGGCTCGCCGAGTGTGCGCACTTCGTTTCGGGGAAAACCAACGGACTCGATTTCGCGGACGACATCGTCCACGACACCGGGATTTTCAAACAATCCCACTGCTGTTTTCGGCATGAGGCTCCTCCCTGAAAGGCTTGAGCAATTACTTGTCCAACTCAGGATTCCCGCACCGCGACCGACCCCGCGGCTGGGCAGAAAATCGATGTACTGAATGCTGCGGCAGGCGCGAAAAAGGGCGTCCTGAAATGCTGGTGTAGTGTTCAGGAAATGACTGGACGCGCGACTTCAGTCGCGTTTTTTGGTTGCGATATTTTAAAGAGGCGACTGAAGTCGCATGTCCGAACCTTCCGGCGTCTTCCATCATGAGCACGGGCATGCTTTCCCGGCTCTCTCCTCTTCGGCGCGCCTGCGGGCGGCGGCTCCCTCAGGGTCGGTGATGATATCGATCCACTGCGGATTCGGCGCGGGCTCGGCGGCGTAGTTGTCGTGCCAGTTCCACCACTTGTATGGCGGCGTTTGCGGATAACCCTCGGGCGAGTCTTCCCAGGTCTCCTGACGGCCGAGCGGGGTGATGTCGAGGTAGCTCCAAACGGTCCCCATGGCCTCGTCGCCGCGGCTGTTGATGAAGTATGTGCGGAATATTTTGTCGCCGTCGCGGAAGAACACGTTGTGGCCGTGCCATTGATCCACGCCGAAGTCGACGTCGAAGCTGTCGATGATGGTGTACCAGGGCATCTTCCAATCCATTCGAGCCTTCAGGCGCGCGATGTCGGGCTGCGGCGCGCGCGAGGCCCAGGCTAGGGTGGTGTCGCGGGCGTTCAGATGCGACAAGTGCGAAACCTGGTCGGCGCCGAGGGAACAGCCGCGACAGGCGTGCTCGGGCCAGCCGAAGACTCCGGGCTCAAAGAAGGCGCGGTAGACGATCAACTGGCGGCGGCCATCGAAAAGATCGAGCAGGCCGACTTTGCCCGCGGGACCGTCGAATTCGTACCTTTTCTCCACCGCTGTCCAGGGCATCCGCCGACGCTCGGCGGCCAGCACATCGCGGGAATGGGTAAAGGCCTTCTCCTTCGCGAGAAGCCGCTGACGCGCAGCATCCCACTCCAGTTGCGACACGATCGGGGGTATTTTCATCGCCATGTTTTCAGTTTGACTGTCCCTGCGCGAGACGCGCAATCGGGGGCATGTGTGCTACCAGGCAGGATCAGCCGGGATTGACACTGGCCTGGTGCGGTTCCTCACATGCGCTGAGCGGCCCGGTGAGACAATCGTTGTCGGGGCGCAGGCCCAATGACCGAACGCGCGGTCGAGATTCTTCGCGCCATACTCTTTCACACTCCGAAGAATCCTTTCAGAGAGAGCCACCCTCTCGTCGGATTCGAGGATGGCGCTCTCGCCATCGAACACGGCCGCATCGTTCGGTGCGGCGACTACGCGGAAGTATCCTCCGCATATCCGGCGGCTGCCGTGCGCGACCTGCGCGGCCGGTTCATTCTGCCCGGCTTTGTCGATACCCACGTCCACTACCCGCAGGTGCGGATTCTCGGGGGTCTCGGGCTTACGCTGCTCGACTGGCTGGAGGAACTGGCGCTTCCCGAAGAGGCGCGGCTGGCCGATGCCAATTACGCCGCGACGATTGCGCGGGAATTCGTCGGGGCACTGGCCGCGCACGGGACCACCACAGCCCTGATCTTCGGGTCCCATTTCGCGGCGGCTACGACGGCGCTTTTCGAGACTGCTGCGAAACGGGGTCTGCGCGTAGCGAGCGGACTCGTGCTGTCCGACAGAATGCTGCGGCCGGAGCTGCATCGGTCGCCGGATGCCGCGCACCGCGACAGCTGCGAACTGATCGCGCGCTACCACAACCGGGGCCGGCTGCATTACGCCGTGATGCCGCGATTTGCGGTTTCGGCTTCGGAAGCGATGCTGGAGGTGTGCGGCTCGCTGTTATGCGCTCACCCCGGCGTTCGGTTCACGACCCATATCAACGAGCATCCGGAGGAAGTGGACAAAGCGGCGCGGCTGTTTCCGTGGGCGAAAGACTACCTCGCGATTTATGAGCGCTACGGACTCGTGGGTGAGCGTTCCGTGCTCGCGCATAACATCCACGCGAGCGAGGATGAGATCCGCCGGCTCGGCGCGTGGCGGGCATCGATCGCCCATTGTCCCACAAGCAACGCCGCGCTGGGCAGCGGAATTTTTCCGATGGGGCGTCATGTGGCCGCGGGCGTTCGCTGCGCGCTGGGCACGGACGTGGGCGGCGGCACGGGCTTCGGCATCATGAAAGAGGCGCTTGCTGCCTATTTGATGCAGCGGGTCGCGCCGCAGCCGATGATCCTGGCGCCCGCGACAATGCTGTACCTGGCCACACGGGCCGGCGCGGAGGCCCTCGGCATGGAAGATGAGATCGGCGATTTCACGGCCGGGAAGTCCGCGGATTTCGTAATCCTCGATCCTCCCGCGGGCGGCGCTCTGGAAGTGCGCCTCAAGCGGGCGGGGACTCTGGATCAGGTCCTTGCCGCGTTGTTCACTCTCGCCGGCGCGGAAAGCGTGCGCGAGGTTCGTGTGGAAGGCGATGTCGTGTTCGAACGGGAGCCGCTCAGCGGGCCTTCTCGGTGGCCCGGACCTTCGCGCCTTCGAGCTTCTTCGTGACCTTCGCCAGTTCAACCGGATCCTGGTCGCCCGGAACTGCCGTCTTCCATCCGGAAACCGAAACTTCCCATTGCTGGATCGCTTCGCGAATCTTGCCCTGTTTGAAGTAGACGTCGCCCAAGTGGTCGTGTACCGTGGGGTCGGCGCCAACCTTGTCCACGGCCTTGCGCAGCTCGTCGGCGGCCTGCTCCAGACGGTTCTGACGGTAGTAGACCCAACCCAGGCTGTCCTCGAAAGCGCCGTTGCCGGGTTCGAGGTCCAGGGCCTTCTCGAGCAGTTGCTGAGCCTCGTCGAGATTGACGTCGCGCTCGGCGAACATGTAGCCCAGATAATTCATGGCCCCGGCATTCTGCGGATCCGCCGCGAGAATTCCGCGAAACGCCTTTTCGGCTGCGTCGTAGTTCTTTTCGCGCTCGTACATAGCGCCGCGCATGAACTCGATCTGCTGTTTATCGCCGGCTTCCTTCGCCACATCCGCCGCGGCATCGAGAGTCTTTTTCTCGTCTTCGAAGCGCCGGGCCTTGTCCTGAATCTGCGAAATGTTGGAGAGCACCTCCAGATCCATTGCTGCATTGGGCATCGCTTTCAACTCGTTGATGGCGACATCGGTCTGGCCCAGATCGCCGAGCACGCCCGCGTGCTGAACGATCACGCTGCGCTCCATCGGGAATTTTTTGACTGCGGAGTCGGCTTCCTGCTTCGCCGCCTTATATTCTTTGCCGTTGCGCAGCACGCCGATGATCTGGCCCTCCACCTTCGCAGTCAGGGAAGGATCGATGTCCGAAATCTGGCGCAGCGCGGCTACTGCGTCCATGGTCTTGCCGGCATCTTCGTCCATGCCCGCGAGGCCGAAGAGCATCACCCGGCGCTGCTCGATTTCCTCTTTCGAATACTGGTCCTTCTTCGATTCATTCAGGATAGCCTGCGCGGCGGCGATCGCTTCCGTGGTTTTGCCCTCAGCGCGAAGCAGGATCACGCCCGCATAGCGAACCTCGGGGCTGCTGTCGAGAGCGCGGGCCTTCGTCAGTGCCGCTTCAGCTCCGGCGAAATCGTGCTTGCGCTCCTGCAGTTCGGCGATCTGTAGTTGAAGGTTCACGTTCTTCGGATCGTCCTTCGCCAGATCCTGGAAGGCTCCGAGCGCTTCATCCAGCCGTCCGGCGGCATAGAGGTCGACGGCCCATTGGCGCTGCAGCTGCACATTGTCGGTGGCGAGATCGAAGGCCTGTTTAAAGGTGTCGGCGGCGTGGGAGTAGTCTTTGACCTGCTCGTAGAATTGGCCGAGCATCACCAGCGTCCGCGCATCGGGGTTCTTGTCCGTGACCTGTTTCAACAGATCGATGGCGTTCTTGATATCGCCGCGTCCGGCCAGCACCATGGCCAGCCCGTTAAGAGCGTCTTCGTCGCTGGCGTCGACCTTCAACACCTGACGCCATGCCTGCTCAGCCGCGGTGTCGTTATGCTCGGCGTTGTAGAGGCGCGCCAGCATCGAGAGGCTGTCGGTATCCTTCGGGTCCTGCTGGGTGATCTTCTGGTACTGCTCGATCGCGTTCTTCAGCATGGTCTGATCGACCTTGCCCTGATCCGGATCGCCGATCTGGCGGGTGTAAATACGCGCCAGAATTTTGCGCGCGTTGTTGTTGGCCGGATCGGCCTGGAGCAGAGTGTTGACGAGCTGCAGTGCCTTGTCGAACTGGCCCACCTGCACGTAGAAATCGGTCAGCTCCTCGGCTATGAAGCTGGACGACGGATCGGCCTTCATCGCCGCCTGATACATATCGATCGCCTTGTTGACGTATTCTCCCCGGTTGCCGTAGGCGCCCGCGAGTTCACCGTAGAGGTGCGCCATGGCGAAGTCGTAATACGCCGAGGCGTGATCGTCCGTTTTGTTGGCCGGGGCGGCAGGGGCCGCCGGGGCTTGGCAGAACGCGGGCGTAACGATGCAGAAACAGGCGAAACCGAATGAGAATAAAGCGGCTTTCGATTGACCGATCATGTTATATCTTTTCCTTGGCTGCGGCCTTGGCGTCGGCTCGCCGCG
>JASHSD010000849.1 GCA_030036985.1 Bryobacteraceae bacterium | reverse complement strand
GAGTCGAAGGCCGCGCCGCGAGATGCCGAGATACAACGCGACGGTGCAAATCCGCAACAGCCGGGCAGGAGTCAGGACTGGGAGCGATGACGATGGTCTGCCCGTCGATTTTTCAGGAGCGCCTTGAGTCTTCGCGGCGGCGAAATTCCTTCGCCCCGCCCGTGTTTCATCCGCAATCCTCGATTGCGAACGCGCCTGTCATCCGTCTCATTTCGGCACGCAAAATCTGGGTCACGAAAATCCGCCATGGGCGGCCTAAGCTCCGCTTAGGGGACAAGTCTATAGGTATCCGGTGACTCAATCCGTAGTTGATTTTCGTTCGTGCATGTACTACCTGTTGATGCGTTTCACGCCGGGGACTTACTCCCTATGATGTTCTTCAAGCACTTCAAAAACTCCCAGGACGCGAAGGACTACCACGCGCACCTGAGCCACGACGATTACCACGCCAAGGGCGCTCCCGAGCACAGGCCCGTATACCAGGGCAAGACCGCCGAGCTGTTGGGCATTAGTGGCATGGAAGCCACAAGGGAAAGCTTCTATGCCCTCTGCGACAACCGCCATCCGGTGACGGGGGAGAAGCTCACGGCCAGGGACAAGGACGACCGGCGCATCATGACGGACATTACGCTCGATGTGCCCAAGGCCGTATCGCTCGCGGCGCTCTATGACGACCGCGTGGAGAAGGTGGTCGCGCAGTCCATCGATAAGACGATGGGGTTGGTTGAGGACGATATGTGCGTCCGCGTGCGCAAGGGAGGCAAGAACGAGGATAAGGTCAGCGGCAACATCCTCTATACCGTGTGGCCGCACGAAACGACGCGGCCCCTTGAAGACGGCACGGTAGACATGCACAAGCACCGGCACGTCACGGTGATGAATGTATCCTTCGACGCGGAAGAGGGCGCCCTTAAGGCCTGCCAGTTCGGCAATATCGTGCGCGACAAGGCCTATTACCAGGCGGCCTATCATTCCTGGCTTGCGCATGGGCTTAACGAGCTGGGCTACGGCATAAGAAAAGACGGCCATAGCTTTACGCTGGCCGGAATCGGGCGCGAGACGGTGGACAAGTTCTCCCGCCGCACCGCCGTTATCGAGGCGGAAGCGAAGGCCAAAGGCATCATCGACCCGGCGGCGAAAGCGGACCTTGGCCGCAAGACGCGCAACAGGAAAGGCGAGGAGCCGCAATCGATGTCGCAGCTGCGGGCTGAGTGGGACGCAAGGCTCTCGGCCGAGGAGCGCCTGGCGATTCGGACGGCGGGGAGCGGGCTCGCCAAAGGCGATGATGCCATTGGGGCCATGGAGGCCAAGAACTATGCGCTGGAGCATTCCTTTGAAAACGCCTCGGCCGTCACGGAGAAGCGGCTTAAGGCCGAAGCGCTCACCCATGCCGTGGGCTCCGTCCTGCCCCGCGACGTGGATAACATCGGGGCGCATCCCGAGGTGATCCGGGTGAAGCACGCGGGCGAGTGGATGGCCACGACAAAGCAGGTGCTTAACAACGAGGTCGCCATGCTGGAATTTGCGCGCGACGGACAGCGCAAGTTCCGCCCGCTCGTGGATACCGCGTCGCTTTCCACGGACACCTTCGCGGGCCTCTCCGAGGAGCAGCGCAAGGCCGCACTCCATTTGCTCAAAAGCCGCGACACGGTGATGGGCGTCGCGGGCAAGGCGGGCACGGGCAAAACCCGCATGATGCGCGCCACGGTGGAGGCCATCGAAGGGGCCGGGCACCGGGTCTTCGTCTTCGCACCGTCGTCCCAGGCCTCGCGCGGGGTGCTGAAGAACACCGAGGGATTTGCCAACGCCGAAACGCTGGAAATGCTCCTCACCAATGAGAAGCTGCAGGAGCAGACCAAGGGGCAGGTGCTGTGGGTCGATGAGGCGGGGCTGATATCGAGCCGGGACATGCGCCGGCTGATGGATGTGGCGAAGCGAAACGGCAGCCGCGTGATTCTCTCCGGCGACTACACGCAGCACGCCTCGGTTGAAGCCGGCGATGCGTTTCGCCTCATGGAAAAGGAAGCGGGCGTGAGCCTCGCGCGCCTCTCGGAAAACCGCCGCCAGACGGAGCCCGGCTATCGCAAGGCCGTCGAGCAAATCAGCAGCGGCAGCTCCAAGGGCGCGCAGAAGGGATTTGATGCGCTTGAATCCATGGGCTGGGTGTTTGAAGCGAGCGGCGAAGAGCGTCACGCGATGCTGGTCAATGACTATCTGCAGGCGGCCGGTGAGGGCAAATCGGCGCTCATCATCGCGCCCACCCATGCGGAAGGTGCGGCGCTGACCGATGCGCTTCGCACCGCGCTTAAAGAGCAGGGCGCGCTCGGAGCGGAGCGCTCCTTTGTCACGCGCCGGGGGACGGGATGGACGCAAGCTGAGAAGGGCGATGCGCGCAACTACGAGCCTGGCATGGTCGTGGAGTTTCACCAGAACGCCAAGGGCTTCACGCGCGGCGACAAGGCCGTCGTCGTGGCGGGCGAGAACGGCCCGGAGCTTTTGAAGCGGGATGGGACACGGGCGCGGCTGCCGCTTACCGAGGCGAAGCGTTTCGAGGTCTACCGCACGCGTGAGCTGGCAATCGCCAAGGGCGACCGCATCCGCATCACGAAGAACGGCGAAGCGAAAGTGGCGGGCCAGGCCAAGGGCACGCGCATCAATAACGGCGACATCTTCACCGTCGAGGGTTTCACTAAAGAAGGCGATATCCGCCTGGAGAAAGGCAAGTTGCTGCCGAAGGACTGGGGCCACATGGCGCTGGGTTACGTCGATACGAGCTATGCGAGCCAGGGCAAGACGGTGGACCGTGTTTTCATCGCCGCGGGCAATGAGTCGATTCCGGCGGTGGGCCGCCAGCAATGGTATGTCTCGGCCACGCGCGGGCGCGAAATGGCCAGGCTCTATGTCGATTCCAAGGAAGAGGTGCGCGCGGCCATTGCCAAAAGCCCGGAGCGCCTCTCGGCGGTCGAGCTCACGCACACCAGACTCAGGAGCAACTGGAGGCAGCGCGTTGCCGAGACGATTAAGCGCAACCGTGTGTCCCACTTCTTTAAAACCCGCATCGCGGCCGTCGCCGGTCATTGGCGCGGCCGGGAAGGAGTGAGCTATGGCTGAAAGCCAGTTCCTGCGCAAGCTGCTGAATGACAGAAGCGACCAGCCGGAGGACTATCCCGAGAGCTTCACCACCGAACGCCAGATCACCGGGCAGCCCATCAACCTGCAGGTAGAAAAGCGCGACGGGAAGGAGGCGGAAGGGCTGCCATGGCTGCATTACGCAGGCGACAGATGGAGCATCGAGGGGGATCACGAGCGCCTGGTCATTCTCTTCGGCGAACGCGCCGTGGAAATCGAGGGCCATAACCTGCGCCTTCTGCAGTCCAAAATCTGTCAGGGCCAGCTTACGGGCGTGAGGGAAACGCTGAGCGCCCAAGCAGCGCTTAGCAGGCAGGACGACGAAGAAGGCCCCATCCTGACCAGCATCAGGATACACCCGGATTTTGAGGAGATTTTGAAGGAGATTAAAGGAGAAGACCATGCTTCTGGATTCGTTGGAAAAGTGCGGGGACGATGAGTTAAGCACCATAAAGGCCCGCTGTGATGAACTGCTCCTTGCGCGCGACCAGGAGCGCAAGGAAAAAGCGCTGGAGCAGGCCAGCGAAATCCTGGCGATCGCGGGCTTAAGCCTGCGCGAAGTGGCCGCGGCCAAGCTGCCGAAGAACGCTATCAAGGCTCCGTTCTATCGCGGGGGCAGGCAGTACCAGCACCCGAGCAACAAGGCGCTCGTCTGGACCGCCAAGGGCCAGAAGCCCAACTGGCTGCGCGAGCTGGAAGGGCAGGGGCGAAAGGCAGTTGAGCTGGCGCCCGAGGCGGCCAATGAAAACGCGCCGCCCGTGGTGAAGAAGACGGGTTAGCCGGAGCCCGAAATCATCGGCTAATCAACAAGGAGCAAAACCATGTTCACTCGACGTGTGTCTGTTTACGCCTGGGTTAAGCCAGGCATGACTTTCATTCTTCTGCTGGCGTTCCTGCCGCGCGTGAAGGCCGCGGAGATAGTGGCGACGCTTACCGGCACGGTAGCGGCGGGCTGGGACGGCTTTCCCCTCTTCAACGTCGGGCCGCCGGTGCCGCACGTGGCCTGGCGGCGCGACTTGAAGGACCAGCCCTTCACGCTCGTCTACCGCTTCGACGATTCCAAGGGGGTGGATCAAAGCAAGGGATGCTCCGGCTCCAGTTCGGGAATTATCGGCAAGGGCAAGGCATCGCCCGGAACGGCGGTGCTCACCATTGGAGCCGTGTCCTTCACGTTCGGCGAGCGCTTTGCCAACGCCCAGGCCCAGGCCTATCGCGCCATTGCGTCGGGCTGCTCGGACAGCCAGATCATCTTCATCGTGTCGGAGGGCAACAATCCCACCAACAATGCCGTCGATGTGCGGCTCAAGCCCGCAAGCGGCTCGCGCTCGCTTTCGCAGAATCCCGACTGGCGCGCGCCGCTCAACATAAGCGGCTTCGACTGGAACTATAGCGGCTTCGCCATCAGCAACGGCGGGTTCTTCAAATCGGCGAAGGGCACGTTTAATTTCACGACGCTCACCATTGCGAGGAAGTAAAGCCTTCGCGTTTTTGCTTGCCGCATGTTCCCGGAGGTGTAAGGTGCACCAGCCAGCCGAAGAAATTTGTGACGCGGGGAGCCTGCGCGCTGGTGAAAGAACTGGCGGCGGCAATATGCTCATGCGGTTTCCCCCGACCCGCCGTCAGTTCGCGCTGCCCGCGCGTGGTTGCAATTAGCTCAGTGATTTAACGTTGGGCGCAATTCTCAAGCGCGGCTTCGACTTCCTTGTCCTTGCGCCGATCCTTCATCAGCCGGTGGGTCCACAGGGCCTCGGACGCGATGGCGCTGCCGACCGTGACCAGCTTCATCGCGCGCCACTTCGCGTCGGGGTCTTTGATGACTTCGGCGATGATGAGCGGAGCCGCGACGGTCGCCAGGTGCAGCCAATGCCCGGCCACTCCCAGTGAAGTGCGGGGACGGTGAAATGCCTGGCGGCGGGGAGTCGAAGGGTAGGGGGTGCGCGGGTTGTACCGGGTCTTCCAGCGGGTTTGATTCTCATCCGTGGTGTCGCGCATCGCGTGCCTTTCGCCGGTAACGATGCGCGCACTCTACCGCGCCGCCCGTTTGGTCGCAAGCAAAATTACAAGTAATGGTAGATTGACTCAGATTGGTACACCATCCTAAGTAGAGAAACGGGGCGGCGGCAACGCCGCCCCAAGTGGTTCAGTACTCGCTTGGCAAGAGGATCGTGTTATCGGTGAACCACAGCTCTATTTCCCGCAGCGGAAAATCCGTGTACGCAATTCGCTTGGTGAACACCGTGTTGCCGTCGCCGTCTTCGCAGGCAATCGTGCCCGACGAATCGTCGTTGACCCGAAGCTTCCACACCTGAAACGCCTCGGTGGCCACGGGTGTGTTGAACTTCTGGGCCAAAGCGATTTCATCGAGGAGCCAATACGCTCCCCCGGCATCGGCCACGTGCTTCGCGCCGTCCGTGAAGAGCACACTCTGCACAAGGCCATGCCGATACCAATGTTCGCTGCCGGTGAATTGCCGCAAGTCGCTTTCCGTTAGTGTCTTCGTCATGTGATGATTCCTTTCTGATGGGGCTGAATGGAGAAACGGGGCGGCGTTGCCGCCGCCCCGTGGCCGCTCACGCGGCCGGTGCGGTCTCGCTCGTCTCCTTGCGGGATCTCGGACGCTCGAAGGTCAGCTCGTAGCTGCCTTCCGCGCCGCGCTTGGCATAGAGGTTGTAGTAACCCGACGAGAAGCTCGGATCGTCGAAGCTCACCGAGAGATACTTCCCGTTGCGGCCTTGCCGTTCCCATGCCGCGCCGATGCGAAGCTCGCCGGAGAATATCTCCAAGGCGGGTGCGCTTTCGTTTTTGCGGTTGAGCACTCGGGTGAACTCGGCCGGCGCCTTGAGGGTGAGCGTCTCGATGTTGCCCGAAAAGCCCGTGTCCGTTTTCTTGAAAAATCCGATGGTGTAGCTCATGTGTAGTCTCCTTTTGGTTGATGGAGGCCGCCTTATGCAGCCTCGCTTACGGCCCGAACCAGCGGGCGCTCAAGGGAGCGGGTCATAGAATTTTGGTTCGCGAGGAATGCCCGAAGGGCAGGGGAAAATTCGTCATTGACCCTAGCGACCGGCGCACGCATCGTGGCCGTATACAAAGCGAGCGGCATTAAGATGCGGCCGGCGTTCACAAAAGGGGACGTAGGCACTCAAGCAGGCATCGGAGTCTCAAGGGAAACGGGAAACACGGCGGGCGCGGTGGAGCGCTATTAAACCGATGGCGGGGCGGCGGCGGTGCGCGTTTCGACGCAAAGCATATCAGCAAAGCGCCGGGAATCCATCCGGGCAAAAGGAGGCGTAGGACCGCGAAAGAGGCAGAGCCGCGGAGGACATTGATTCGCGAAAACGACGGTCAGTATTCGTCGGGCAGCAACATGGTCGTTACCGAGCGATCGGCCTCGGTGATGATGCAGAGCTTCACGCCGGTTCCCGCAAGCGCATATGCGAGGATCACCCCGATAAGCCGTGGGGCGGTGCGAGCGACTCGCCGGAAGCGTGCCACTGCGGGGGTGCAGGAGTTCCTTGTGTGGCCTGCAATCCGAGCGACCGGGAGCATCCGCCGGAAATGCCGGAGGGATACAGATCCCTCATCAATTCTCGGGACGCTGCATGAATTGAGGCGCAGGAAGCACGGCGGGCGCGAAGTGTCGGACGGACAACCAGACGGCTTTGTCTGAGGTGACAAGTCAGTTCCGAATTCATGGAGCCATCGCGACCTCTCTGTCTTCCGCCCGCACACGCCCGACAAAGCCGGGCGCTTTTTCCGCCGTCTCAGGCACCTCGGCGACGACCTGCGCATCATGCTTGTCGAGATCAAGCGCGGCATTGATCTGCTCTTGCCTCGCCAGCAGTTCCTTGAGCCTGGCATGGTGCTCGAACGGGCGGCCGAGTTGCGCCCTGTAATCGGCCATGGTTTTTTCTTGCCGCTCGACCTCCCGCTTTTCGTCCTCAGCACGTTTATCGAGGCTGCGCACGATGTGGTCGATGCTCGCGATGGTGCCCAGAGGGCTTTCCGGGTTCAGGTTCGCCTCATACGTGGCCTTACCGCGCACGTAGATATCGGGCTTTCCATCGGTGAATTCGCTGCCACGGCTCAGGATGTCAAAACCCCGGTAGTGGCCGCGTACTTTCAGCGTCCTGTCATTACGCCATGACATGACGACTTCATTGAGGGCTTTACCGGCGTCCTCGCGTGCACCCTTGCCGGAGAATTCGCGGTTGCCGACCTTCATCGTGAATTCTTCATCGGCATGCGAGTCGCGCGTGGCGATGTCGGAAGTGAAGGCATCGCGTCGTTTCTGCGCGCGCTCGATGCGGTCGGGGAGCGCCTGGAGTTCCCAGCGGATGTTGTGCTGCTGGTTGATATGCGATGCCCGGAGCTGATCGAGCTTGCGGACTTCGGTATCCACTTTGACCTTCTCCATAACGGCGGGATTCCCTGATGCGATGGCCTTAATTTCGGCATAGGTGAGCGCGCCGCCTTCCAGATCCTCGGCCTGGCGAACGGTGACGCTGCCGTTCATGACCTGGTTGATGAAGCGGGCTTTGTTTTCGAGCGTCTGCCACATGTAGGCGTCGAACGAGCCTTCCGTCACGTACCGGTGGATCTGCACTGTTGGATTCTCGTTGCCCTGCCGCAGAATGCGCCCCTCGCGCTGCTCGATGTCACGCGGACGCCATGGGGCATCCAGATGATGCAATGCGACGAGCCTTT
>JASHSD010000848.1 GCA_030036985.1 Bryobacteraceae bacterium | reverse complement strand
ATATGGGTCAGCCGCTCTGTCTCGTCCGCCTGTTGTTCGACCATCGGCCGCAGCTTTCGGGCTCGATTCAGGAGTTCGCCCGCGTCGATTTCCTCGCCTGCATGCGGAGCTATACCGGTTACGCTTGCCATGATTCTATTCTCCAATTCACCTTCATTTGTCGCACGTCGGGCCGACGCTCCGCAGGGAGAGAACGTAAATGCGAGCCGTGTCCCCCTCTCCATTCAGAACTCCCTTAGCCTGCACCTTCTGTCCGATGAGAGCCGTCAGTTCCGCTTCGGTGTGACCGTCGTCCAGATTGCTCAGACGAAAGCTGCGGGCGCCGAGAGGCGCTTCGGCGGAGAGTTTGAGTTCCTTGTCGTCCGTGTCGGACGCGTCGCGCACCCGCGCGGCGGATGTGGCGCGCGTCAGGCTCCAGGTATCGGCGTCGGGGTGCGTGAAGCATCCCGCCGCGCGGACCGTTGCGCTCGGAGGCAGCGGCTGCGGGCCGTCGGGGCCGACGAGAAGCGTCGTGTCCAGCGCCTGCCGGGTCAGCTCCTGATTGCCGGCGGGGAACTGGTTCACCTGCAGCACGTAGGCGAGAATATCGATGTAATCGCGCTCCGGAAGCGTACCTTCCAGTTTGCCGGGCGGCATCCGGGTACGCATGTACTGAAACAGGCTCAAAAGATAATCTTCGCGCCAGACATCGAGAAAAAGCATTGTGTGCAGCGGCCGCGCCTGGCCGCCGCCGTCGAGATTGGGGCCGTGGCAGCCGCTGCAGGAGCGGTCGTAAGCAACTTGCCCGCGCGCGGCCTGCGCCGCGGTGTAGACGCCATCCAGCACCGTACGCGGCGAATCGGCTGCCACAGCCGTAAGCGTTACCAACGCTGCCGCGACAAACCTGAGTTTATTTGCCACAAGCGCCTCCCGCGGCTTCGAGCGACTGCACGCCGACTGTCGGCTTACCGGCGACTTCGTTCAGGGTCCCTTTGACTTGTACTTTCCGGCCTTTCAGTGTCTCCGCATGAAAGTCCGAGGCGTCGCGCAGCCGATAGACGGCAACGCCCGGCTCCACCGCGGCGGAAATGGCCAGTTCCTGAGGCGTGGTCTGATCGATTTCCCGCACGCGCGCGGGAGCGGGAGCCGCCGTGAGTTGCCACCCGCCGGAGCCATCCGCTATGAGGCAGCCCACCACGCGAACCCCGGCATCTGGCGGGAGGGGTTGCGGGCCGCCGGGGCCGACCAGCAGAACGCTGCCCAGTTTGTCGGCCGTGAGATCGCTGTTCCCGGCGGGGTAGCCGTTCTCGCGCAGCAGGTACGCCAGAATGTCGAGATAGACGGATTCGCTCAGGCTGCCGGGAGCGTTGCCCGGCATGTTGGTGCTGATGTGGGTGAACAGCAAAGCGAGCGGGGCCTCCCGCCAGCGATCGATAAAGACCTGACCCTTGGGCGGGGGCGCATCGGGTTCCGCGCCTTCGTGGCATGGCGCGCAGTGCTGATCGTATTCGTCCGCTCCGCGCCGGGCCTGCTCTGCGCTGTAGACCTTATCGAGCACGGTCAGGCCCGAGCCCGATGCGGACATCTCAAACAAAAATGCGGCCCCCGCGAGGATGCCGCATATAAGGCTGATCTTCATCAATTGTTCCCGGGGTCAATTGCCGCCGCTGCCCAAACCTCCTTTGGTGGTGTTGAAGGTCTTGATGGGAATGTTCTTCTCCTTCATCAGCTTCAACACCATGGCAACGGAATCCGGGTGATAGACAGGCGACTGCATGGCGACCGACACGCCGGTCGCCCAGTCGAGCACCGTTTTGCCGGAGTTGCCGCCGAGTTCGAACGGGCCGACGCGGTGGCTGACCGCGGTCAGATCGGCTCCTCGGTCAACCAGAAGTTGGATCGCCGCGGCGAAATTCTTGTTGGCGGCGCCGTGCAGCGCGGTGACGCCGTCTACGGTGTGCGCGTTGACATCGAAGCCGATGTCGAGCAGCAGGTGCAGCGCTTCGAGAGATTGTTCCGGCGGGCCGAAGTCGTGCATGAAGCCCTGCGTGAATCCCACTCCCGAGAGGGCCATCAGAGCTGTGGTCCCGTCCGAGGCGTTGATTTTCGGATCGGCGCCGTGCGCCAATAACAGCTTCATGACTTCGAGATCGGCGGAGGCGGAAGCGCGCAGGAATGCAGTTGCTCCGCCTTCGCGCAGCCACGTGGCCGCGATACCGTTATGAATCTCGGTGTCGGCTTTCAGCCTTGCATTCACGTCGACGTTGCGGTCGAGCATCATCCGGATGACTTCCAGCATGCCGGCTTTGTCGATCGTGGGGTTGGGCATCGTGCCCTCTTCCATGTTGCGGGCCTTGATCGCCATATAGAGCGGAGTCCATCCCTTGGCGTTAGCGAGATTGATATCGGCGCCGCGCTCAATCAGAAACCGGGCCATCGGAGCGTCGCCATTCTCCAGAGCGACCAGAAGGGCCGTGCTGCCGTTGGCCGAGGTCTCGTTAATCGGCGCGCCGTGATCGAGCAGAACCTTCACCGTCTCCATGGCGCCCTCGCGCACCGCCAGCATGAGAGCTGTCACGCCCCCGGTCGCATTCGCATCGGGCGGAAGAGCGGCCGCTGCATCGTCGAGTATCTTCTGGGCGGCAGCCTGCAGAACTGCTCCCTCGTCTTTCTTCGTTACCTCGTTCTTGACGGGTGGGCGGCGGCGCTGCGGCCTTGCGCGAGGCACGACGGGAGTGGATCGCGCGTCCGCGGCCGCGCCATGGTCGAGCAGCAACGCAACGATCTGAGCGTGATTCTCCTCGGCCGCCCAACTCAGGGCCGCCGTACCCTCGCGTGTCTCGGTGACAGCGGGTTTGGCTCCCGCATTGAGGAGCAGCCGGACGCTCTCGACGCTGCCCGATCGCGCCGCAAACATCAGCGGCGTCTCGCCGTGCTCCAGAATGTTGTCATTCGGATCCGCGCCGGCCGCCAGAAGCTTCTCGATCATCGCCGCGTTGCCATTGACACTGGCGAGATAAAGAGGCGTGGCGCCGAGACGAGTGGCGGCCTTTGGATTGGCTCCGGCCTTGAGAAGAACGACGGCCATCTCGATGTTATCGAAATGAGCGGCCCAGTGAAGCGCGGTCGAGCCGTCCGGTTGCGCAGCGTTCACGTCGGTCTTGTTTGCGATCAGAGCCCGAACACGGGCCAGATCCCCCTTCATCGCGGCGTCGGCGACAGGGCTGGGCGCGGGGTCGGCCAGAACCACCGGCGCGGCCTTCGTCGCCGCCGCGGGAGCGGCCTTTACCGGAGACGGACTCTGCGCGAAGTCCGCCGCCGGCATCGCCAGCAGGACAATCAGAAATAACGATCGTCGCATACAATTCTCCACAGAGTCGGCGCTAAGAGAAAGAAACAGGCCCGGTGCTGTCACCAATGCTCTCGCTCGGAATTCCCATGATGTGAAGAGTGGAGAGCAGAAAGTTGGACGTCGGACCCTCGGCCTTGGTGTTAAGTTTGGCTTTGTGCGCTCCTGAGGCGCCGCCCACCAGCAGCTGGCCCACGTTGGTGTGGCTGTGCAGATTGGCGTTGCCCATGTTGCTGGTCCACAAAATGAGCGAGTGATCCAAAAGGTTTCCGTCGCCATCCGGCGTCTCCTTCATCTTCTTAAGAAAGTAAGCGAAGGTCTTCTGGTGATACCGGTTAATTTTCGCCCAATCCTCGCGGCGTTTGGGGTCCTCGCCGTGGTGCGACGCGGGATGGTTAGACGTCAGAACTCCGGACTCCGGATATGACGTTGAGCTTTCGTCGCGGCAGAAGAGAAGTGCGGACACGCGCGTAATGTCCGCCTGGAAAGCAAGCAGCTGGAGATCCCAGATGAGTTTGATGTGCTCGTCGATCGACGGAGGCGGTCCAAAAGGCATGTCCATGCTCGGAGCGCCCGTAGTGCGTTTGGCGGCGAGCTGCATGCGGCGCTCGACTTCGCGGACGTTATCGAGGTAATCGCTGAGGCGGGTGCGGTCGCTGGCGGGAAGATCCTGCTGGAGCCGGGTCGCTTTGGTCAGCACCGCATCCACGACGCTGGCGCCGGCGCGTCTGCGCGCAGCTCGCTCCTCGACTGTCGCGCCGTCGCCGAAGAGGCGCTCGAAGATAACTACGGGATTGACTTCGTGCGGCAGGGGCCGCGTCGGTCCCGCCCACGAGACGGAGTTCGTATAAGCGCAGCTATAACCCCAGCCGCAGACGCCCGTGGCGGAGCCGGGATCTTCGATGCCGACCTGTAAAGAGGGAAGCAGCGTTTCCTGACCGTACTTTTGAGCGATGACCTGGTCGACGCTCACGCCGCACCGGATGTCGGGACCGCCGGTTTTTTTTGGCACGGCGCCGGTAAGCGATGCCGCGAGACGGGCATGATCGCCGCCCGTGGTTCCTTTGGGCGGCATAGCGGCGAACGCGTCCAGACCGCTGCAGATGGTCAACTGATCCTGGAAGGGCTCGAGCGGCTTGTGGATGAAGCCGATCCCGATGTTACGGCCTTCCGTCGCGGGGACCTCGGGGCGATTATCGGCCCAGTAGGTGGGGGACCATCCGTGGGAGGAAACCACGGCGAGGAAACGAGGCGCAGCGTTGGCCGCCGTCTTCGAAACAGCGGTTTGCGCCGGCGCCATGGAGTCGAGAAAGGGCAACGCCAAGGTGACGCCCATACCTCGGAGGATAGTTCGACGCGAGAGGTGATTCTTCGTTAAAAACATGGATTCTCCTTGAACTGAAATAAAGTTACCTGCTGGCCACAGTCTGGTTGGCCTTGTTGCGCCCGGTCACATCCGCGGGCGCCTGATTCATCTGGAACACCGGGCTTTTTACGATTCCAAGCACCATCGATGAGAAACGATTGTTGTTCGCCGCTTCCTCCCTGACGATGTGGCGGACAGTCGGCATGTCGCCGCTATCGAGGCCGCGGCCGAGCGAATAGGACAAAAGGCGCGCGGTCATCGTCCGAATGAACTGCGAAGAATAGCGCATAACCGACTGGCGCAGCTCCGATGGGCCGACGAACTTGACCCCGTCCACGAGCTGGCCCGAGAGATCGAGCGTGCGGCCGTGTTCCGTGGTCCGGTATCTTCCGATGGTGTCAAAGCTTTCGAGGGCGAAGCCGATCGGGTCCATCATCTTGTGGCAGGAGGCGCACACCGGGTTGGAGCGATGCTGCTCCATCTGCTCGCGCATGGTGGGCACCTCGCCATTACCGGCGTCCGATTTGAGCTCGATTTTGACGTTCGGCGGCGGATCCGGAGGAACGACGCCGAAGATGTTGAGCATAACCCACTTGCCACGTTGCACCGGCGAGGTGCGATCGGCGTTGGAGGTCAGCGCCAGAATGCTGCCTTGGCCGAGCAGGCCGCGGCGCATGTCAAACTCCGGCCCCAGATGGACGCGCCGGAACTCGCTGCCATAGACGTTGGGAATGCCGTAATGCCGCGCCAAGCGCTCGTTCAGGAACGTGTAGTCGGCGTTCAGCAGATCAAGCACATTGCGGTCTTCCTGTACGATGCTGGCGAAGAACAGCTCAGTTTCCGTTTTTAACGCCTGGCGAAGGTTGTCGTCGAAGTCGGGGAACAGGTCGACTGCCGGAGAGGTCGCATCAAGATTGCGAAGCTGCAGCCACTGCCCGGCGAAATTGCTGACGAGTTCGCTCGCCCGCGGATCGGAGAGCATGCGCCTCACCTGCCGCTCGATTA
>JASHSD010000847.1 GCA_030036985.1 Bryobacteraceae bacterium | reverse complement strand
AGCTCGCCGATCGATCCGCCGGGAAAGCGGAGCGGCTTAACCACAAAGCTGTCCGTCGTAATCGCGACGCGCGCGCCATCGATATTCACGTGCGCGGCGTCGCCGAGCGGAGCGCCCGACGAGCCAAACAGCAGCGGCGCGAACAATCCCTCGACCAGCCGGCGGCTGGCGATGCCGCCCGCGCCGTGCGCCATCTCCACCTGCGGGTCGCGAAATCGAATGCGGGGAAGAGTGCCGGTCATCGCGCGCTCAGGCCGCCGGAAGATGGGACAAGACGGAAGCCTTGCGATGCTCGTAGCTATAGTAAGCGGCGCAGGACCCTTCCGAAGACACCATCAGCGCGCCCACCGGATGCTCGGGCGTGCACTCCCTGCCGAACAACTTGCACTGCGCCGGTTTCAGCACGCCTTTCAAAACCTCGCCGCACTGGGCGGCCTTCGGATCGGTGACGCGCACGCCGGGCACGAGAAAGCGCTTCTCGGTGTCCCAGTCCGCATAATCCTCGCGCAGCCGCAGCGCCGATTGCGATATGAAGCCCAGCCCGCGCCATTCGAAATAAGGACGCAGTTCGAACACCTCGGCCATCGCTTTGAGCGCGGCGCGATTGCCTTCCCACGGCACTACGCGCTTGTATTGGTTTTCCACCCTGCGTTCATTCGCGTTCAGCTGCCGCAGCAGCATGACGACGGATTGCAGCAGATCCAGCGGCTCAAACCCGGTCACCACGATCGGCTTGCTCTCATTGTTCGCGATCCATCCATAGGGCCTGCAGCCGATCACCGTTGAGACGTGGCCCGGTCCGATGAATGCGTCGATCCGCATGTCGGGCGAATCCAGAATGGCGCGAATGGCAGGGATGATGGTGACGTGGTTCGAGAAGACGGAAAAATTGCGCACGTTCTCTTTCTTCGCGCGCATGAGCGTCAGCGCGGTCGATGGCGCCGTGGTCTCGAAACCGATCGCGAAAAACATCACGTGCTTGTCCGGATTCGCCTGCGCCATTCGCAGCGCGTCCGCGGGCGAATAGACTATGCGAATGTCCGTGCCGCGGGCTTTGTATTCGAGCGGGCTTCCGTGCGTTCCGGGCACACGCATCATGTCGCCGAAAGCGGTGAAGATCACGTCGCCGCGCTCCGCGATGGAAAGGCCGTCGTCGATTCTGCCCATCGGCAGCACACAGACCGGGCAGCCGGGCCCGTGCACGAGTTCGATATTCGACGGCAGCAGATCCTTCAGCCCGAAGCGATAGATCGCGTGTGTATGGCCGCCGCAGACCTCCATGAAGCGGTAGTGCCGCGCGGGATCGGCCAGACGGCGGATCTCATCCGCGGCCTTCGTGATCAGGTCCGGCCGGCGAAACTCATCCACGAACTGCATCGTTCACCCTCCCCGCCCATTCTCGCCAACAAGGAAGTCAACGCCGTAACCCTGAACCTCCTCGATCGCCGCCTGCTGTTCGCCCAGTTCGGTGAGCAGCCGCAGCTGGTCCTTTGCATCGGCTTCGCTGATTTTGCTCATGGCGAAACCGACGTGAATCAGAACCCAATCGCCCGCCGTTGGATGTTCATCGAGCAACAGCCCGAGATCCACTTTGCGGCGCACGCCCAACACGTCGACCAGCGCCAGATCGGAGTTTTCTCCTAGCACCTCGACGATCATTCCTGGTATGGCGAGACACATATGGGCTCCGCTGAATATTACATCGACCGCAGCCGGAGAAGCCGCTGAACATCCGGCAGCGCCGCCAGCAGCAGGTTCCCGACGCCCACGCCTTTCAGGCGCCGGCGCAGGTTGGGTCTTGAAAGAATCAGTCCCGCGCCGACAAGGAACAACGCCGCTCCGCTTAACAGGAACCACTTGTCCTTCGGATTGTCCACTCCCCGATCGTTGTCTCGTTCCATCGTTCTCAACGGCATGACACTTGTTCCCCTGTATTGGCGATCGCATCGTGAATCAGCGCAACGGCGCGATCGACCGCCGCTGCCACGACGTCGCTCAGACCCAGCTTGCCTTCTTCGCCGCCGAGATCGGCAGGCTCGCAGCCCACCAGCAGCATGCGATTCGCCGGACCGCCCATCGACCGGACTGTTCGCAGCACGGCGATGGGGTTCATGCTGTGCGCATCGATGCTCATTTGGCCCGAGGTTGCCTCGACCGGCTCCGGCTCGATGAGATAAACGTCGCCAGGAGTTCCACCGCGCGGGCACGCGTCCACCAGAATCACCAGATCCCATGTCTCCATGAGCGCCCAGGTCAGATCGAAGCCGCGAATCCCGAAGTCCTTTACGATCACCTCCGGCGGCAACGTGGAACGCTCCAGCCGGCGCGCGACTTCCACGCCGAAGCCATCATCGCCGAGGAATATGTTTCCGATGCAGGCAATGAGAATCATGAAATCGGCTCGATCTCTTCCAGACTGAAGAAGAAACGATGGCCGGGCTGCCGCAGCATTCCCAGATCCCGGCCGGGATCGTCTTCAATCACGACCGCCGCCTGAACCCCACCTTCGTAATCCTGTTCGAACGCCTCGACTATTGCGATCTTTCCCGCCAGCGCCGCGTCCATGATGTCGCCGCCCTGCCGCGGATGCAGACGCACGCGGGCGCCGGTGGTCAGTTCAACGCCGTGAACCACGCAGCGATCCAGCGGCGGTTTGTCCTCGAGCAGCTGCCATTCCCACTCGTTCATCGCAAACCCCGCAGCGCGCCGTGGAGTTTCTGAAAGTGCTCGGGCGGGAGCATCTCGGTGCGTTCGAGAATGCGTCGCGCGCGATCGTCGCCGTTCTTCACTTCGAGTTTCTCTTCGTCGGTGAGCGTCAGAACACGTAAGGCCAGGATCTCGTCGATCTCGGCGCCATCAAAGAGATCGCCCGGACTTTCCGGCGCGACCTCGGGGTAATCGTAAAGGATGATCGGTGAAGAGAGCATCGTGTTTCGCTGCCCCGATTCGCCCGCCAGCACAGGCCATGTGCCGACGTTCTCGCATGCAGCCGCTGCGCTTTTGAGTTGTTCCGGCGGATCCAACAGTGAGACGAACTCACCGCCGGTAATCTGCAGAATGCTGTGGACGGAAACCATCGACTTAAGGAGAGCCTCATCGCGGCTCATCGTTGGTGATCCTTCGAGTGGATTGCGAACAACCAGCGTCAGCTTTGAACCGGACGCGCTTAATTCCACGTCAGCGCGCCGCAGAGGCCGATTCGAAAGCTCGCCAAGCGAAGTCGCCGGCAGAGTGATCGATCTTTCCACGCCTTCCTGCCGGCCCTCCCGATCGACCAACTGCAGGAACCGAATCTTCACTTCGATCGCCGCCTCATCGCCGCCCATCGCCAGACATTCGGTCTTCATCTCCGACGCTTCGCCATACCCGCGGGGGTAAAGCACGCCGAAATTGAATCGCTGCTGGTTCTTTATGGCTGACGATCGATAGGGATAGAGCAGATAGCCCTCATAAAGCACAGCGTTGGCGATCTTCTCCACCGCGCCGGTGTTCATGCCCGCGCCACCTCTTCCTTGCTCCAGGCCAGCATCGTCTCGAACACCTCTTCCCATGTCGCAATGCCGCGCTCGACCTTGAATCGATGTAATTCCTCGAAGACATCCCGGCGCAGACAGAGCCAGGCGGTGTTCGGATAATACGCATCCATCATGTCTTTCCAGACGCGCAAGGGCAGCCGGAACTTCGCTTCCTTGTTCCACGAGATCGGTGAGACCTGCAGCGTGCCCATCGGACTGCCGTAGAAAACGGTGCCGCTGAACATGAAACACACCGGAATTTCGCCGTCGGCGAGACCGTTGAAGTACTTCGTCGTGGCCACACTGAAGTCGAAGGTGCAGGGCACGTGCAGATCCACCGAGGTAAGCCGCGAAAACTGCGGGACGGTCACGCTGGTGTTCACCCAGAGCAGATTCCGCAGCGTCTGGCCCCATCGGTCCGCTTCGCCGAAGAGATCGCGCATGCGCTCCTTGTCGGCGGCGCTGTATTGCCTTCGCGTCACCTCGATCTGAATCTGACAGCGCAGAACGACGGTGTGGATGATCTCGTCGGCCGCCGCATTCGCGATCCGCAGTTTGAACGCGAGAGTCGGCGCGACCGCGAAGGGCACGGCTTCGGCGTTCTCGATGACGATATTGAGATCAGGCATGCCCCCTCATTTCCTGAAAGAACCGGCCGATCTCACGCCAGACGTCATTGCCACCGGAAAGCCCGCGCCAGCGGCTGCGAATCAGGCCGGTCAGCCGGAAGCATTCGTCGATGGGCACGATGAAATACTCCGACCCCTGACCTGGGCACGAGGACAAGGCCCGCGCATGGTCGATGCGGTTCACCAGCAGCGCTTCCACATCGGCTTCCATCTCCAGCAGCGTGGGATTCTCCGCCACGATCTCATCCCACGTGTCGAAGGAAAGCAGCGACTCCGTGGCCCCGGCCGGACTGGGATACAGCGCGATCACGCGCCCGCGCGGGGTGCTGTGAAAAAAGAACGCCATGTTGATCGGCATCATCAGGCCGTCCCACTGGCTGTCCGTCATGCGGAACTCCGGCAGGAAGCGGATGCGCCTCGGTACGCGCTTGTACTTGGTTTGGCCACGGTTATCGAAGAGGAGCGCGCAGGCGTCGCACGCGCAGATCAATCTCCGGCTCGCGGTTTCGAGCAGATGCTGATGAGCGGCGCTCACCGCCTGGTTGCACAACTCGCAATGTTCGACCGGCGGCGGGGGACGGCGCACGAACCGGCGCAGGGCGTCGAACGAACCGGCGAACGAACCGGCGGCGTGTTCGGTGCGGTTCACGCGCCTCCTTTACCGACGGAGACCGGCTGACTGTGAACCAGCATTTCCAACGGCACGAAGCCCTGTTTGGAATCGGCGCCTTCGACGACCAGAGAGGCCAGATCCGGCGCCGCCTGATAAATTGCCTCTTCTATGGTTTGCGTGAGATTTTCGGCGGTCGAGCCACACCCGGCGGCCTTGGCGGAAAAACGAAGCCGCACATTGCCGGCCTCGATGCCGAGGATGTCCAGTTCCGCGTCATATGCGCGCAGGCGCGAGCGCGTTTTCTCTACCGCCCGCTCAACCCGCGCCTCCAGACTCAGGGGATGAAGTCCGTGGAGAACCAGAAGGCTGCCGACCAGATCGTCCGCGCCGATGCGTTCTATTAAAGCTTCGCCCTCGGCCCGGACCATCTCAAGCACGCGCTCCAGCCCTTCGCCGTGCAGGCTCATCACCAGTTCGACCAGTTCCCGCACGTTGGCGAGCAGACTTCGATCGGCCGCCGCTTCGATCTGGTGCAGCAGTTCTTCAATGGATGCGAGCCTGCTCTGAAGTTCGCTCACGCGTGCGGCCCAAACATAGGCGAATGGCTGGTCTCGAGAATCTTGCCGCCGCCGTCGTACATATGCACGCCGCAGGGAAGACAGGGATCGAAGCTGCGTACGGCGCGCATGATGTCGATGCCTTTGAATTTATCGCGCCCGTTCTCCTCGAAGATCGGCGTATTCTGCACGGCATCTTCATAGGGACCCGGCGTGCCGTAGATGTCGCGCGGATTGGCGTTCCACGGCGTCGGCGGATACGGATGATAGTTGGCGATCTTGCCGTTGCGGATGACCACGTGATGCGAGAGCACGCCGCGCACGGCCTCATGGAAGCCGCAGCCGATGGCCTCGTCCGGCACTTTGAAGTCGGACCAGGTCTTCGTTCTGCCGGCGTGGATTTCCTTCATGGCCTGTTCGGCGAAATGCAGAGCCGCCGCCGCGGCATAAGCCTGGAAGTAAGTCCTGGCGCGGTCGCGCTCGATGGCATTACTCCACTTGGGGATCTTCCACTCGAACTCGACTTCGGGCTTCGTTGCGGTCTTGGGCAGATAGATCTTGACGCTGCTGCCCGTCGCCTTGACATAGCCGAAGTCAACCAGGCCCGAAAGAGCGGTCGACCAGAACCGCGCAATAGGTCCGCCGCCGGTATCGAGCGCGAGATAATCTCCGGTGCGCTTATCGAACCAGCGCGGCGACATCACCCATGTGTACTTATCCTTGAAATCCCGCCGCTGGGGACGCGGAGTTGTGGTCTGGTTCCAGGGATGACGCTGGTCGACCGGATTGCCCAGAGGGTCATTTTTAACGAATGTGGGGCCATGCTGCCAGTCGTCATAGTAAGAGCTGCCCAGCAGGATGCGGATGTTGAGATTGATCTCGACCAGATCATTGGTGACCAATTGGCCGTCAACTATGACGCCGGGTGTGACAAACATCTTCCGACCCCATTTGGTCATGTTGCGATAGGTGTAATCGCAGTGTTCGGGGTCGTTGAAAGAACCCCAACAGCCGAGCAGGATGCGGCGGCGGCCCACTTCCTCATAGCCCGGCAGCGCTTCATAGAAGAAGTCGAACAAGTCGTCGTGGAGCGGCACGACTTTCTTCATGAATTCGACATACTTCATCAGCCGCACCATATAATCGGTGAACAGCTGCACCGTCGCCACGGTTCCTACGCCGCCCGGATAGAGCGTCGAGGGATGCACATGCCGGCCTTCCATCAGGCAGAACATCTCGCGGGTCATGCGGCTCATCTGCAGCGCTTCCAGATAAAACGCGCCTGAAAAAGGATTCAGCGCCGTCATGATGTCGGCAATCGTTCTGTACCCATGCAGGTGCGAGTGCGGCGCGGCTGTGTTCTGCGCCTTGGCCCACACGGAAGGATTGGTCTCCTTCACCATCTGCTCGCAGAAATCCACGCCGACCAGATTGTCCTGGAAGATGTTGTGGTCGAACATGTACTCGGCGGCCTCGCCCAGATTGACGATCCATTCGCCCAGCGCCGGAGGCTGAACGCCGAACGCCATATTCTGCGCGTAATTGGCGCACGTGGCATGGTTGTCGCCGCAGATGCCGCAGATGCGGCTGGTGATGAAGTGAGCGTCGCGCGGGTCCTTGTTCTTCATGAAAATGCTGTAGCCGCGGAAGATGGAGGAAGTGCTGTGGCACTCGACGACGTGCCTGTTATCAAAATCGATTTTGGTGAAGATGCCAAGGCTGCCCACGATCCGGGTGATCGGATCCCAGTTCATTTCGACGATATTTCCGGATTTTCCGGGAGCGTGAACGACCGGCTCGGTAATAGTGCTCATGACATGATTCCTTTCTGAGGTTCCTGGTAAGACCGGGGTCGATAGCCAGTAGTGAGCTGAGTTCCCGGATGCCGCCACTTCGGTTCTTTGTTGACCGTATCGTTGGTAAAGGACCGCAAAGCCCGTATGGCCTTTCCGTAAACGTTGATCGTGGTGGAAGAGAGTCTGGCCCCTGGCGGCTCATCCATGAAAGGCATGAATTTATCCGGGAACCCCGGCATGGTGCAGCCGATGCAGATTCCGCCCACATTGGGGCATCCGCCGAGGCCGTTCATCCAACCCCGCTTGGGGACATTGCAGTTGACCACCGGGCCCCAACAGCCGATTTTTACCTGGCATTTGGGAGAGTTGTAATCGGGAGCGAAGTCGCCCTGCTCGTAATAGCCCGCGCGATCGCAACCTTCATGCACGGTCTTACCAAAGAGCCACGTCGGTCTCAGCTTGTCGTCAAGCGGAATCATGGGAGCTAGGCCCGCCACCTGATAAAGCAGGTAGAGCAAAGTCTCCATGAAGTTATCCGGCTGTACCGGACAACCCGGCACATTTACGATAGGAAGGCCTGCCTTCGAACGCCAGCCCCGGCCAAGGTAGTCAGCCAGGCCCATGGCTCCGGTAGGATTGCCTTCCATGGCATGAATGCCGCCATAAGTAGCGCAGGTTCCGGCGCAAACCACGGCTAAGGCCTTAGGCGCAAGCCGGTCGATCCATTCCGAGGTCGTGATCGGCTGGCCGGTCCGGGTATCGGTCCCCATGGCCGCCCAGTAGCCTTCTTTTTTGATTTTTTCGTTCGGAATCGAACCTTCCACTACAAGGACAAAGGGTTCCAACTTGCCCTGGTCGGCCTGATGAAAGTAATTCAGGAAGTCGCTGCCGACCTCATAGGCAAGCACAGGGTTGTGCAGATGGACCTTCGGCAATCCCGGAATTGCGCCCAGAAGGACATCCTCGATCGAGGGCTGTGTGGCTGCGGTGACGGATACCGAGTCTCCGTCGCAGCCGAGTCCGGCTGTGATCCATAAGACGTGAACTTCGGCGACCGGGGAGGGCTTTTGGGTCTTTCGGCCATAAGGAACAGGTTCGGATGGCATAACGTGGCTCCTTCCGTGAGAAAGCGTCCGGCTTCTCTGAGGTTTACGTACTAAGCTGTACCAAATAAAGGCATTTATCGCTAAACTGCCGGTTTCATTGGAGCGCCTCGGGTGCGAGGCCTGCAATCAAGGTTGGCCCGTTTAATGCGTAGGGGATTCCCCGACTGCGGGCTTCTCCGAAGTGGGCGTTTCGGAAGCGGTAAATTGCACGGCGCGCTGAACCAGTTCACGCGAGTTGCGCAGGTCGAGTTTTTCTTTAATACGAGCCTGATAGGACTCGACGGTTTTGATGCTGATATGAAGTTCCTCGGCGATCTGCCGCGTCGCGCGCCACTTGCCGATAAGTCGAAAGACCTCCAGTTCGCGATCGGTCAGGGCCGCAACCGGACAGCGATCCCGCGGCGCCGCCTCGCCTACGAACCGGTGGATCATCTTCCTCGCCATGCGGTCGCTTACGAAGATCTCCCCGGCCAGGATGCGGCGGATGGCGATGAGGATCTTATCGGTCGCCTCCTGCTTCATGATGTAGCCGTTGGCGCCTGCGCGCAGTGCGCGTTCCGCGTAAAGCATTTCGTCGTGCATCGACAGGATCAGGATTGGTAAACGCGGATCGCGCACGCGCATGTCTTTGAGCAGGTCAAGGCCGTCAGGTCCGTTCAGGGAGATGTCGACGATTACGAGATCCGGACGCTTCAGCTCTACCAGCCACAACGCCGCATTCGCCTCCTCG
>JASHSD010000846.1 GCA_030036985.1 Bryobacteraceae bacterium | reverse complement strand
CGAAAAGTTTACGGCTATCCAAGGGGAATATTTATTTTCCCCAAATAAAATGCTCTAATTCAAGTCATGTCCCACAGTTGTCAACCGGGTTGCCCGTGCCGGATCGATGTGGACAAGGCAATTGCCGCCCTCGATCTCTCAAGCCGAATTCTGGCTAACGCCATCCTGAAAGACGGCATTGACATAATCGAAACCCGCTACGCCGCCGTGCGCGCCTGCCAAGCCATTCTGGCCGGCTCCATGGCCGCTTTCAGGGATCACCTCATTGAGGCGGAACCGGGCTGACCGTTGCCGTGAGAGTTCACCATAGTCTTTCCCAAGCGCGCCGAAGCGCGCCGAGGTTGGCTGGTAGACTCAAAAACCGCTACTCCGTTAAGCTTTTCGGGAGAGCCTCGAAAGTGTGGATTGGCGTGGGGTTGAGCGAGGCTAGTAACAGCCCCGGCTGTCACTACGCTGTTACTTAAAGCCAAGGCGTCCGGCCTCATCGGGAAGATTTCCAGTACGACGTTAATACGACATTTGCGGCGTGCAAATTATGCGCGAATCACAAGTGTCGTTTTTTCAGCAGCTTACGGTTGTGTGGAATTGTCGCCGTAGACGCTATGTTCTTTATTTTCAATTCAGATTCGTTCTTCCAAGCTGTTGGTTGCGGGTCCGATTCCCGTCTCCCGCTCCAGTTCCCAATAGAAACTCTCGGCAATTCTATTTGGCCGGCGTTGCCACCAGAAACGGCTGCAGCGTCAGCCTGAGTTCGAACGGAATTGTTTCCGGCGCCTCGCACACGCTATCGCCGCACTGCTGAAAATGCACCTGCCCGTGGAGCGCGACCTCGCCCGCATCGATGGGAAACTTCAGCAGCAGCGAGCCTGTGCCGCTGAATGAGCCGCTATAGACCGGAATGGTTTCCCCCAATGCGCCGATCTCCATCGGCTGCGCCGGCGGGAGATCGAAGGATTGAGCGATAACATTCGGATCGTCGAACGCGACCGATGTCGGCGTATACGCCTCGGGAAGCGGGGCGCCGTAGATGTGCCATCCCGGCTCCAGCGTGAATTTCGCAAAGAAGCCTATCTGCTGCCCCGCAAACCCCTTGGCCGCGGCGAGCCCGACTTCGACCGTGAGCGCGCCGCTGCGCAGCGTGATGGCCGGAGCCGTCCGATCCGCCGCGCCGAATTCTCTGAGAGCGACGGCGGACCCGGTCACCCGGTGCTGGTAATTGGGCACAAAATATTTGCGGACGACCGCGCCGTCGGGCGCGACCAGATACTCCACAGGATGCGGAACTCCGTAGGCTCTCAGTCCGGGAGCGATGTTCGTGTTGAAGATGCCGAAGCGTCTGATGACGGCGCTGTCGCGATCCGACAGCAAAGGATCGCCGATGCCGTGCTTCCGCGCGAAACTCAGCAGGGTCTCCGGCGAATCGTAACTGACCGCCGCGAGATTCACGCCTTCCATCTCCATCAGCACGCGCGATTGTTCCAACTCGACCAGTTGGGAGCGGCAGTACTGTCACCAGTCGGCGCTGCGGTGAAAAACCAGAAACAAGCCGTTGGGGCCGGCGAGATCGCGGAGGCTCCGCGGCTGCCCGCTTTGATCCGGCAGCACAAAATCCTGGATGCGCTCGCCGGGGCCGGGACCGGTGGCATAGCGGTCGTTGGTAGCTTGGATGTGTTTGGCATACAGCTCGGCGGACACGGGCTCGCCCGCCGCGCGGAGCCTGCGGAATTCCCGCATGACCGCGGCCTTTTCCGCCAGGTCTTCCGGGATTTCATTTGGGGGGATTTCATTTGGGTCTGATTTCATTCGGGGAAGACATCCTCACGCAACTTTACCATCGGTTGTGGACCTCCAGAAGGCGAAGGAGCGCGGCCGGACAGAGATTCGGTCGCGCTTCGGCGCTCTCGCGCGTCTCACGCCATAAAGTCTTAAACGTGTCGCCGTTCGCCTCTGTCAGGCCGGGTGTTTCTTCCCGATCGATTGCGGCATAATCGGACGCGCTTGCCAGAAAGATCCAGGCGGTCTCGCGGATTTCCCGCCCTCCCCACGACCATGTATGCTCGATCGCTCCGAGCGGCTCGATGTCCCCGAGCACGATTGCCAGTTCCTCTTGAATCTCCCGCCACACAGTCTCTTCGGGATTCTCCCTGTCTTCGATGCCGCCACCCGGCGGCCGATGCAGGACAGTTCCGGTATGCGGATCCCGTATCTCCGCAACCAGAAACGAATCGCCGCGGCGGAACAGGCAAAGCGCGGCCTGCCGGGTTTGGATAGCCATTATGAGCTGCCGATCAGCACCCCGGTAGCGAACACTAATATCCCGCCTAATCCAACCTGTAGAGCCGCCGAAACCACCGGCGTTTCCATATAGCGGTGGCGTATCCAGGAGATCAGCGCCAGCTCGATCAGCACCACGAACACAGCAAGCAGAAGCGCCGCGCGGAAGCCGGGAATCAGGAACGGCAGCGTGTGCCCGATGCCGCCCAGCGCGGTCATCAGCCCGCAAACGAAGCCGCGGGTCCATGGGTGACCGCGCCCGGTCAGACTGCCGTCGTCCGACAGGGCTTCAGCGAAACCCATGCTGATGCCGGCGCCAAGCGATGCGGCGAGGCCTACCACGAATGCGTCCCAACTGTTGCGCGTGGCGAAAGCTGCTGCAAACACCGGCGCCAGGGTGGAAACCGACCCATCCATCAGCCCCGCCAGACCTGGCTGCACGATCTGCAATACGAACAATCGCCGATTGGCCAGATCCTCGCTCTCTTTTGCCGAGGGCTGCAGCTTTTCTTCCTTCAGTTCCTCGGCCTTTTCTTCGTGGGAGCGTTCCTCCACGGCGAGATCGTCGAGCAGTTTGCGGATGTGCACGTCCTGACTGCGCGCGGCGGCGGTTTCGTAGAAATGGCGCGTCTCGGCTTCCATCGCGCTGGCCTGTTTGCGCACAGTGTCCAGCCCGAGCGGCCTTGTCAGCCACACTGGTCTGCGGTTCACAAACCCGCGTACATCCTGCCTGCGAATCAGCGGAATGTGATCGCCGAATTTCTCGTGGTAGAGGTCGGTGAGGCGCCGGCGATGGCCGGATTCCTCCTCGCGCATGCCGTCGAAGATAGCCGCCGTGGCCGCGAAGTTCTCGCGCAGTCCTTCGGCGAAATCCGCATAGACGCGCTCGTCTTCTTCCTCGAGGGAAATGGCCAGGGCCAGCACTTCGCGTTGGGTAAGGCTGTCGAAACTGCGCATAAGGTTATTTTGCAATCGCCTCTTTGATTGCCGCCGCGAGGCCTTCTTCCGACATAGGCGTACTGACGAAAAGCTCCTGGCGCGCACCGTTGGCCAGCGCGATGGCTTTCCAGCCGTTCTGAACGGGTACGGTGATGCGGATTTTTACCGGCCCTTTCGCGTCGCGCACCGGGCGGATCACGCCGGGAATGATGCTGCGGATGTCTTCCCGCGCCACAAGCCTTTCGAGCACCGGACGCAGGTCGTCGAGAATGCTGTGCTCTATCTTGAGCTTGCCTTTCGCCGTCCGCAGTCTGAAGGACATAATTACAACCGGCTCGTATACTACTCTACGTGGCGCACAGGATCACACTTATTCCGGGGGACGGAATCGGACCCGAGGTAGCGGATGCAACCGCGCGCGCGGTCGAGGCGACGGGAGTCGCGGTTGAATGGGAGCGCGTGGAAGCCGGTCTGACGGCGGAAAAAAACACGGGGAATTATCTGCCGGATTCCGTTTTCGAATCGCTGGCGCGAACACACTTAGCATTAAAGGGGCCGGTGGGAACGCCGATCGCGAGCGGACACGCCAGCGTTAATGTCGCGCTGCGCAAGCGGCTGAACCTTTTCGTGAATTTCCGGCCGGTGCGAATGCTTCCGGGTTTGAAGACGCGCTTCTCGGATCTGCCCATCGATCTAGTGATTTTCCGCGAAAATACCGAGGATCTCTACGCCGGCCTCGAGCACGAAGTCGCTTCCGGCGTGATGGAGAGCCTGAAGGTGATCACGCGCTCGGCTTCGGAGAAGATCGCGAAGGCCGCGTTCGAATACGCGGCGCGGGAAGGCCGGCAGAAGGTGGCGGCGATCCACAAAGCCAATATCATGAAGCTGACCGACGGTCTGTTTTTACGCTGCTGCCGGGAGGTGGCGGCGAATTTTCCGGAAATCGAGTACGCCGAACTGATCGTCGACAACGCCTGCATGCAGCTGGTGATGCGGCCGGAAACATTCGACGTTCTGGTGTTGCCCAACCTCTATGGCGACATCGTGTCCGACTTAACCGCGGGCTTGGTGGGCGGCCTCGGCATTGTGCCGGGCGCGAATCTCGGCGAAAATTGCGCGGTGTTCGAAGCGGTGCACGGATCGGCGCCCGATATCGCGGGACGCCGCCTGGCAAACCCCACGGCGCTGATGCAGTCCGCCCGATTGATGCTGGCGCACCTCGGCGAGCGAGACGCGGCCACCCGCCTGCAGAAGGCGATCGAAGCGGTTTATCGTGAAGGCGTGCATTTGACTCGCGACGTAGGCGGCGCAGCGGGAACCGATGAGTTCACCAGCGCTGTCATCGCGCATCTCAATTAAGCACCTGCACTCCCTTACGGTCGTGGCTCGGAAGCCCGTTCCGAGCCGCACGCGCAAGCAGGCGGTTTTTCGCAAACGGATTGGCTACTTGGTGACACATCCTACGCCGAATTAGCGCGCGGGCCGCGGAAGCGGAACCGCCGCCGGCGGTGACGCGACATGTCCGCGGTAAGCCTGCTCGACTGAGATATTGTTCCGTTCGAGAATATCTCCCACAGCTCTCTGCAATCCGACGAGGGCTTTGAAGTAATCGCCTTTGGCCGCGACCTCCGTGGAAAGGGCCTGCGAGAGATAAGCCTGATATTGAATGACGAAAAACGCGGTATCCACGCCGGCATCGAATCGCGCGCGTTCCACGTCCAGCGACTCCTCCTGCAGTTTGCGCGTGCGTACGGCGGCATCGTAAGCCGCGCGGGCGCGGCGCAGGGCGATGGCCGCCGCATCGATTTCGAGCGCCGCCTGATTTTTCATTTCAATCACGCGGGTCTGATAAGTCCGGACCGCAAGTTCGTCTCTGGTCGCATCCGCCTGTGCGACGCGGTTGCGCAACGGCAGGTTCAGCTGGATTCCCACCTCATAAGCAGGAAACCTGTGGGCCAGAATCTGTTCCAGGAATGTCCCGTAGCCTCCGTTCAACGCGGCGTCCGCGGCGGTCGAACCGGTTCCGGTGACGGGCGCGCCGGCCAGCCCCTGATTCTGCACCACCCCCACGAGATCGAGTTCCGGCAGCAATTCGTTCTTAGATCCTTCGAGCGCTATTCTCGAGTTGTCGACCTGAATGCCGGCGGCGAGCAGATCCGGGCGCTCGCGATCCGCCTCCTGCAGCAGCTGCGGCATAGCAGGCGTCTCGTCCGCGGCCGGCACCGTCGACGAATCGGTCAGAATCAGGCGAGCCGACTGAATGGCGGGTTCACGCGATCCCTTTCGCGTGAGCACGTTCTTCAGCACCGCTTCCTCCTGTTCGACGAGGCCTTCGGAGTTGATGACGTCCTGTTCCGCTCCCGCAACCTCGGCCTGAGCGCGGGTCAGTTCCACCTGCGCCAGCGTGCCTTCTTCCACGCCTGCCGTGGTATTTTTCAGGAGTTCCTCGGCTGAGCTCAGCGTCCGGCGTTTTACATTGAGATCGTCGTTCAGACTGGCGAGATCGTAGTAGAGCCGGCTGACGCCATAGACAAGGTTGATAAGCTCCTGGCGAAAAACAAGGTCGGAAATCTTCTGGTCGTTTTCCGCAATCCGTATCCATCGCCTGTTCATGGCGCGTCCGAAGCCTCTCAGCAGCGGCTGCGTAATTGTAAGCCCGAGGCTTCCGGAAACCGCCGGGTTATAGACGTTATAGATCGACGTCGAGTTCTGATAAGTGCTGGTATAAGCCAGGGAATACTGCGTTCCCGTGCTGAAGCCCTGGGTAAGTCCGCCGCTTGCGGTCACGCTTTTAGTCACGAGCACATTGGTTCCCGCGACTTCGGAACTGACCTCCGGCGAAGCCTGCTTCATCCACATAAGACCGCCGGTGACGCTCGGGTCATACTGGGGTATCGCCGGACCCGCCGCGCTGGGCAGCGGCGCGGTGAAGTAAGTGGGGTCGAGCGACAGGTTATCGGAGCTCGGCTGGAGAAAATCGAGATCGAAAATATTCGTCGGCACCGCGGTCGCGGGAGGAGCGCCGGTGGCGCTTCCGTTGATCAACGGACTGGCCGGCCCGCCGACGCCGGCTGGCAGTTCCACCGCGACCAGACCCACGCCGCGCAACGCGCCTCCGCCTTTCACCCGCAGCGTGTCCGTCTCCGACATGAGAATTCCGTAGCGCGCCGCCTCCACGTCGAGATTGTTCTCAATCGCGAGCGCGATCGTGTCCTGGAGGGACAAGTAGATGTTGCCCGCGCGCAGCAAATCATAAATGCGTTGGGTGTTGTCGGGGTCAACCGAATTCACGCGCCTCGGAACGTAGGGCGCGGCCAGCCAACCGAAGACGCCCCCCTCTGGGCCGGCGACGGACGGCGGCCGGTCGCTGCCTTGGGCCGCAAGTCCCGCGGCCGACCCGAGCAGCAGGCACATTGTAAGGAAGGTTCGTCTACTCATTGCCCGGCCCGCGGTTCATGTTTTCTCTGGATGGCTCTTTCGGAACAGGCTCCGCCCCCGGCTTCGGCGCCAGAGTCTCGCTGTTCTGATCCTGCTTTGCGCCCGGCGCGGAGGGGTTCGTCACCGGATTCTGATTGCTCCGCTCGCCTTTCACTTTGGCGTTTTCTTCCACGTGGTCGTTGGGATTTTCGACGATGCGGTCGCCCACATTCAACCCGGTCAGAATTTCGATCGCGTTCCCGTAATCGCGGCCGACGGAGACGGGCTGCAGATGCACCGTGAATGTCGGCAGCTGCTGCTGCTCCTGGGCCACCTGGGCCTTTTCCGCACGATCGTTTTTCTTTTCCTTTCCGCCGTTCTGCTTTTTGGGAGGCGCTTTCGGCGCGGCGTTCGCGTTTCCCGCCGCGTCTCCCGTAAGAATGCCGACGAAGGTTCCGTTCGAGCGCACAATCAGAGCATCCGCCGGAATGAGGATGGGCGGATGCGGGCGCGGCTCATTGAGCACCACTTCGGAAAACATTCCGGGAGAGAGAATATGCGAGGAATTACGCACGTCGACTTCGGCGAGCAGCGTTCGCGTACCCGGGTCGAGCGATTTGGAGGTTCGCACGATCTCGCCCGTGAACTGCCGTCCCGGATATTCCTGCACGTTCAGAACGGCCGTCTGTCCCTGCTGAATCAAAGCCGCGCCGGTTTCGGGCACATTCAGGAACGTCCGCAGAACATCGGTCTGGGCGATGCGGAACAACAGCGTCTGATTGTTTCCGATCAACGCGCCGACGTCGACGTTCCGCAGCGTAATGAGCCCGCTGAACGGCGCCCGCACCTGTTCGTTAACCCTGCAGCTCGATCAGACGATACAGATTGGCGTGCGCGGCCATGACGTTCTGTTCGGCGGCGGTCCTTGCCTCTTCCATGGCGGCCACGTTCGCCGTCTGCGCGCGATAAGCGGTCTGCTGCGTATCGTTATCCTGAGGCGAAACGGCGCCGCGGCGGAGAAGCGCGGCCCATCTTTCCGCCGTGACCCTGGCCAGAGACTGATTGGCGCGGGCCTGATCCAGCGAGGCCGTCGCCTGCCGCAGCGCGGCATTGGCCTCCAATAACTGCGCGCGCGCCTGATCCACCTGCTGGTCCAGATCCGGCGCCGCGATTTCGGCCAGGAGCTGGCCTGACTTAACGCGGTCGCCGATATCGATGTAGCGTTTTTTCAAATAACCGTCGGCGCGCGCCAGCACCGGTGAATCCGTGAGCGTTTCAATGTTGCCGGGAAGGACGATCCGGGCGTTCCCCTCGGCGCGCGCCGCAAGGATGTAAGTGATGACGGGCAATTCCTTCGCTTCCGCCCGCGCATCCTGGCGCAGCTGCTTCTCCCGCCGGTAGTGCGGAAGAAAACCCACAAAAAACGCGATCAACAAAACCGCGAGCAGACCCAGACCGAGGAGCCACAGCGTCCGTCTCCGCGGCCGGCGCGATCCGGGTTTGTCCGCGCCATCCTTGCCGCCATTGCGCTTCCCGTTCTGGCGGCGCTCCTGCTCGAGTTGACGGCGCAGCGACTCCAGCTCCCTGCGGAGCTTTTCTTCCTCGGGCGGCTCAAGCAGCGGATGTTGGGGAACGGGCGGCAGTGCGGTTTCCATATGCAATCAGGCCGGCTGCGGGGCCGGATCACCGCCCCGCTTTGGTTTTTCCTTTTCTTCTTCTTCTTCTTCCAGTTTCTTGTCCTGATCCACCGGAGGCTTCCGCCGCAGCAGGGTGTACATGATGGGCACGATGAAGAGCGTGGAGAAAGTCGCCACAAGCAGTCCGCCGATTACCGCGCGGCCCAGCGGCGCATTCTGCTCACCGCCTTCGCCCAGCGCCAGAGACATCGGCAGCATGCCGAGCATCATGGCGAGCGCGGTCATCACAACGGGGCGCAGACGGGTAAAGCCCGCCGACAACGCGGCGTCGCGTTCGTTTTTTCCCGTCAGCCGTTCGTCGTTGGCAAACACGACGACGAGAATGCTGTTGGACGTCGCCACACCGATACTCATGATCGCTCCCATCAGACTGGGCACATTCAAAGTGGTCTGCGTGATGAAAAGCATCCACAACACCCCCGCCAGTGCTCCCGGCAGGGCCATCAGAATAATCAGCGGATCGATCCAGCTTTGAAAGTTCACCACCATCAGCAGGTAGACCAGAATAATCGCGAAAATAATTCCGATGCCCAGGCGCACGAACGATTGCTCCATGGTCTGCGCCTGTCCTCTGAGCACGAGTTGCGCGCCCATCGGCAGATGCGGCTTCGAATCGTGAATGATTTTCTCGATATCCGAGCGCAGGCCGCCCAGATCGCGCCGATCGACGTTCGCATAAATATCGAACACGGGCTGGACGTTGTAATGGTTCTCGATCTCACTGGACAGCCCCCGCTGCAGATCCGCAAGGTTGAACAGAAGCTGCGTCGGAACGGGCGCGGCTCCGGGATTGCCGTAGGCGGGGCCGGCCTGATTGGGCGTGGCGCCCACGCTGTAATTGGTCGCGGCGGAAATCCCGGCTACGGGCGACGTATTCGGGCTCGTGCTGTTGGCGGCCGATGCGGAAGCGGCCGCCGCAGCCGACAGAGCCGATCCCGGCGTCACCGGCGTACGCATCAGCGCATCGAAGGAATTGACCTTATATTGCGGCGTCTGAACGGCGACGGGATAGTTGACGCCGTTCACATAGTTCAACCATTCGTTGGGCGCGACCTGTCCGCTGGAGCTGAGGGAAATCAGCAGGCTGTTGCTGACGTCCTGTTCGGTCAAGCCCACCTGGCTCGCCTTTGAGCGGTCCACGTTGACGCGGATCTCCGGGTAATCGACTACCTGATGAATCTGCACATCGACCGCGCCCGGGAGCGCGGCAACCTTCTTTTCCAGTTCCCGCGCCAGCTTGTAGCCCTGGCCGAAATCGCGAATCTGGATCTGCAGATCGATGGGCGCGGGCAGGCCGAAATTCAGGATCTGATTGGTGATGTTTGCCGCTTCGAAGAAAAACCGGCAGTCGGGAAACTGTGCCTGAAAACGCGCTCTCAGCTTTTCGGTGTAGGTCGTCGTCGAGCTGTGTTTGGGCTTGAGCGCCACCAGCACGTCGCCGTCGCCGTCGCCGAGAGCGGGGTTATCGCCGAACGCGAGATCGATGCCGCTGGCCGGCATGCCGATGTTGTCGAGGATCATGTCCAGTTCCCCGGCGGGCACGATCTTCCGCACCTCCGCGTCCACGCGGGCGAAGTACTGCTCGGCGGTCTCGATGCGGGTACCCGAAGGCGTGAAGACATGGAAGCGGATCTGGCCGGAATCGACGGTGGGAAAGAAATCCTTGCCTATAAGTAAGGAGAGCCCCA
>JASHSD010000074.1 GCA_030036985.1 Bryobacteraceae bacterium | reverse complement strand
TCAGCCAGATTCCCAACATGCGGCCCAGATCCGCATTAGCCTCGGCGATGGTGACGCCGGGCTTGAGCCGCGCAATACCCTGGTAGGCGAATGTTCCCAGAAAGAGCTTGTCGCGTTCGAATCGCTCGGGAAGGATCAGGTCGGGATTGTGCTGAAAGCGGAATTCCTTCGGCATCACGCCGATTACCGTGTGTGGCCGTGAATCGATCGTCAGCGTACGTCCGACGATGGATTTGTCGCCTCCGAACCGTCGCTGCCAGTACCCCCAGGTGAGCATCACGGTTTCAGGCGAGCCCGGCGTGTCGTCGGCCTGCGAAAACCAGCGGCCCAGCAGAGGCTTCACACCGAGGGCATCGAGCACGCCATAGGTAACAAAGAGCGCTCGAGGCAGCTCAGGCTCTGCAATTCCGGTCAGGCTGACGCCCCCGAACGACCACAATCCGAACTGCTGAAACGTGCGGTTCTCCTCCCGATATGTGAAGTACATCGAAGGAGCACAGTTGACGTCGTCGCCGATGCCTGATAACCCCGGGGCCGTGTGCCAGACGCCGACCAGAGCCTCCGGGTTCGGATACCCAAGCGGCCGGATCAATATGCTATCGATCACGCCGAAGATGGCGGTGTTCGCGCCGATCCCCAGCGCCAGCGTCAGGAGAGCGGCGGCGGTAAACGACGGATGGCGCCGCATGCCGCGCAGCGCGTAGCGCAGATCGCTCGAAAGCGAATCGAGCCAGGCGATTCCGTTCATCCGATAAATCTCCTCCCGCCGCGCCGAAAGATTGCCGGCCTTTTTCAGCGCCGCCCGCCGGGCTTCCTCCGGCGTCAGGCCCTGTGCGAGGAAGGCGTCGGTCGCCATTTCGATATGCGATTGCAGTTCCTCGCGGCATTCGCGGTCCGCTATGTCGCGCCGAAATAAAGTTCGCCAGGACATCGATCCGCCTCACGAAGTCCGCATCACGAGCTGGATGGCACGGATCATTTTGTTGAATGCGGTCGATTCCGCTTCGAGCCGCTTCCGGCCCGCGGGAGTCAGCCGATAAAAGCGGGCGCGGCGCTTGTTTTCCGTCATGCCCCATTCCGCGTTCACCCAGCCTTTCTGCAGCATGCGGTTCAGGGCGGGGTAGAGCGAGCCGTCTTCGATCTGGAGATCGCCTTTCGACCAGTCCTCAATCCGCTTGGCGATGGCGTAGCCGTGCAGTGGGCCCTGGTTGAGGGTCCGGAGGATCATCATGTAGAGGGTGCCGGGCAGCAGGTCGGGGTTCCGGAGTTCGGCCAAGGGCAAAATACCTTTCTGGACTATATATAGTTCAGAAAGTATGCAAAGTCAACTCGCCGCGTTGGAAGGCGCGCGCGGGTCCGAAATATGCCGGCGCATTCCGTGATTGCCTCCAGATGATTCTGACGAAGTATCGATCCGGCCGGACATCGAACTCACACTCGCAGTCCGAAGCACGGCTGATCCCACGTGAGAAAGGTCTTCGGAACCGCACCCTCACCGACAAGCTTGAAGGACCCGAAATCCTTACACCATGTTCCGTCCGGCAAGTCCGGTTCCGTATTGACCCAGGCAAGTAACGCCGCGAGAGCGAGTCTATGGACCGAAGACGGACTCGGTCACGGAGATGTTCTCTTACCTCAAGGGGCAGGTATTGCCACTGAATACGAGGCACTCAGGCGCCGAACAAATCGTGGGTGATTTCGCCCCACAGGCGATCGGCCTCCGCCGGATCGCGCGAGTCCTGGAATCTTTCCACGCGCTTCCGGAACTGGTCGAGATAGAGACGCGCCAGAGTCTCTATCAGGCGGCTGGCGGAACGCCGGTCCAGAGCGTCGGCAAACCGTTCCGGCGACTTCAGCTGGGAAATAGTCTCCGACAGATTTGCGTCGTCCAGCATCCGTACGGCGTCGGTGATGTTTGCCATCGGAATCTCTACAGCGCCCTGCTGGTTGCGGTATCCGATCGACCGAACTGCCGGCCCGAAACGGCTTACAAGCCGCTCTACTTCCGCAGCGGAAAGCTCCACAGTCTGGTGGCTCTGTTCCAACTCCTCCAGAAACGCGATGAAACTCGTCATAACGGGCAAACCGGCGCTTTCTCTATGTTATTACGGGGTGAGTGTCTGAAGCGCGATCCGCCGGGATTCAGGGCAGCGCCGAATTATTGTTTCAATCGCCGCGATTCTATCGAGATCACGTGCCCCGAAAGCGGAAACCGCCCTGGCGACGGGAATTTTGGCGGTTATCCATTCGCCCAAATGATCGCTTCGTGTTAGCCACGAAACAAGAAAAGCAAAGGGCCGGGGAGTCCGCTGACTACACTGAATTGTGCTATGCTACCGAGTCACAGCGCCCGATAAATGAAGCCCGAGAACATGATCAGTCTGAGGCTGGGTCGTCGCTCGCGGCTGTGATTGTTTCCTGGTCAACCGCCACCAAGGAGTGTGGGCGCACGGTAGAGACTTTGAGCAACAATACCCTCATCGTCGCTGTTCGAGGCTGGACTAACACAGGCGATCTCCTGCTGTTCGGAAGGCCGGGGGGCGAGTTTCCGACCGACACCCTGGCAGCGCTCCAGTCCGCGCTCCCTACCGCTATAGTCTGGGCGCCCGAACTGAACCTGACTATGTTCAGCATGGAGGGCGCGGAGGAGGTAGCGCAAAAGCTTTACGATCAGATCGACGCCAAGGTCGCTGGCCTGCCGGCCGTCGATTCGATCGTTCTGCTTGGCTACAGCGCAGGCTCACTACTCGTCCGGCGTGTATTTTGCAAGGCGCATGGCGCGGATCTCGATGGTAAGGTCAGACGAGAACCCGTCCACTGGGCCAGGTTCATCCACAGGATTGTCATCCTTGGAGGGATCACCCGCGGCTGGGAGTACTCTTCCGCGTCCCCTGCCGAGGTTCGGTTCTTCTCCCCGCTTCTGTTTGGCCTCGCGAGGTTTGTCGGTTGGTGGAAGAGCCTGAGCCTTACTGCTGGTCGGAGGCTCCCGTTCATCTGGCAGATCCAGCGCGGCGCGCCCTTCGTCATTTCGACGCGAATTCAGTACATAGAAGTGATGCGAAACCTCCGCCGGCAACAAGACGAGGCGCCCCGCCATCCCCTCAGGGCCTACGGCTTGCCCAGCACAATCTTTCTTCTTGGCGCAAGAGATGAATACATCTCGCCCGCCGATTGCACGGAGCTCGGACCCCGTGAGGAGTTCGCCTATGCCGAGTTGAGGGACAGTAATCACATCGAGGCAGTGCAGCTTGGCGGCAGGGACAGAAACACTCGTCTGCGGCGTATTCGCGTCCTTTGGGCCTTGCGCAAAGATTTCGCCAAGTTAAAGAAAAGATCCTGGGTGCTGCCTCCTGGCGATATTGATGACTACTCGGATCCGATGGACCTCACCGGTCTCACGCCCAGAGACAACGCCGATAGAGATAGCGTTGAGCATGCTGTCCTGGTTGTTCACGGCATTCGCGACAACGGATTCTGGACTAAGCGGGTTGCAAGGGAGATCAAAACTCACGCCCGGCGGCAAACGATGGTCGTTCGGGCGCCCAGCCCGAGTTACGGGTTTTTCTCAATGTGGGATTTCGTCCGTCCCAGCGGCCGAAAGAACGCGACCTACTGGTTCATGGAGCGTTATGCGGATGTCAGAAGTTATTTTCCAAATGCCTGCGTGAGCTTCGTTGGGCACAGCAACGGCACATACATAGCTGCTCATGCCATGACGTTATGTCCGGCAATTCAGTTCGAGCGGATAGTGTTTGCAGGAAGCGTAGTTCGGCGGGACTACCCATGGAAGCTCCGAACCGAACAGGTAAAAGGCGTCCTGAACTATGTTGGAATGGCCGATAGCGTCGTTGCATTTCTTCCGGCTGTGTTCGAGGCTCTCAGGCTCCGGTGGTTGGACGTCGGGGGAGCCGGGGCCTTCGGGTTCAACGATGCTGATCCGCCGCCCGCGGTGCGCAAGTGCGTCCCGGAGGATACCGGGAAGCACATTGAGTTGACGGAAGTGCGGTACGCCAGCGGAGGCCACGGTGGAGCGATCAGTGAACGGTTTTGGCCGGAAATCGCCGAATTCGTCTTGAGCGGCCAGATTCCGAAACGTGGCATATTGCGGGGTTGGCGACTCCGGGCTCTGTTCGCATGTGCTCCGATATTCACAGCCGCCGGCCTTGCGTTCGCGATCGGAATCATGGCCCTCCCGATTCTGGTCGCGGCGGCCGTTGCCGTTATCACCGAGCTGGAACTGGAACAGGCCGGGCCCGACCGGTCTGTCGCCTGGCTGACCCCGCTGATTCTCCAACATCGGCTGCTTTGGCCGCTTGTCGCCGTCGGAATACTGATTGCCGCTATGTTCGCTTCACGGCTGTTGAGTCGTTTCCTCCGGGAGTGGTAGGTGAAGTCCCGGTCCTTGACGGCATCCCGACCGGCGCTGGTCCCGAATTTGGACGCGACCGGCGTTTGCTGAGACGCCTCCCCAGCCCGACTGACCCGACGCGCGAGCAGGACGTCCGAAGCAAACGAATCGCTCGAGCGACAGAACAGACGCGCCGAAACGACCACGGCACAACCGGACCTCAGAGCCCTCCCGATGCGCCACTTGGAATCGGTGGTCGAGAATCAGCTTTCCCGCCCCCGCCCCATTGTTTCAACTGTGATACGATCCCCTCGTAATCGGAGGCATCCGTGAAAAATTACGAAACAAAGGACATCCGAAACGTAGGCATTGCAGGTCACGGTCACTGCGGGAAGACCTCCGTGGTGGCCGGGCTCCTCTTCGCCGCGGGCGCAACCAGCCGCCTGACGCGCGTCGACGAAGGCAATACCGTAACCGATTACGACGACGAGGAAATCCAGCGCAAACTCACCATCTCCACCTCCCTCGCCGCCATCGAGTGGAAGAAGACCAAAATCAATCTCCTCGATACCCCCGGCTTCAATATGTTCGTGAACGACGCCCGCGCCACCCTGATCGCCGCCGACGCGGCGGTCGTCGTTGTCGATGGCACAACCGGCGTCGAACCGCTCACCGAGAAAATGTGGGGCATCGCCGATGAGTTCGAACTTCCCCGCGCCCTCGTCATCACCAAGCTCGACCGCGACCGCTCCAGCTTCGAGCGCACTCTCGACAGCATCCACGGCCGCTTCGGCCGCGCCGCCGTGCCCATTCAGATCCCCATCGGACGCGAAAAGGATTTCAAAGGCATCGTCGATCTGATCCGCATGAAGGCGTATCTCTACACGCCCGATGGCGACGGCAAAGCGCGTGAAGCCGAGATCCCCGCCGATTACGCCGAGCAGGCCAAGACCGCCCATGAAGAGCTGGTCGAGTTGGTCGCCGAAGGCAAGGACGACCTGATGGAGGAGTTCTTCGAAAAAGGCACTCTGCCGGAAGAGCACATCGTCACCGGGCTGACCGAGGAAATGCGCGAGATGCGCGTCTTCCCCGTCGTCTGCGTTTGCGGGCCGCACAACATCGGCTCCGACCACCTTCTGGACCTGATCTCGGACGCCTTCCCCTCGCCCGCGGACCGCCCGCCCGTGAAGCTCACGCTCAACGGCGCCGACGTCGAGAGGCGATATTCCGACACCGAACCCGCGGCAGCTTACGTCTTCAAGACCACCGCCGATCCCTTCGCGGGCCGCATCACCTATTTCAAGGTTCTCTCGGGCTGCGTCAGGAACGACGCCAACCTGGTGAACGGCGCCCGCAACACGACCGAACGACTGGCGCACATCGGCGTCCCGTTCGGCAAGACGATCGTCCCGGTCAACGAACTCCATGCTGGCGACATCGGCGCCGTCGCCAAACTGCGCGAAACGCTCACCGGCGATACTTTAACCGACAAATCGTCGCCCGTGGTCTTTCCGCCGGTCAAACTGGCCGAACCCTCCATCGCCTTCGCCGTCGAGGCCAAAAGCCGGAACGACGAAGATCGCATGGGCAACGCCCTACACAAGCTGCTCGAAGAGGACCTGTCGCTGCGTTTCTATCGGGACCCCCAGACGAAGGAATTCCTGATTGCCGGAACCGGCCAGCAGCACGTCGAAATAGCCGTCAGCCGTCTCAAGCGGCGATACGCCGTCGACGTCACCCTGAAAGCGCCCAAGATTCCGTACCGCGAAACCATCCGCGGCACGGCCGATGTCCAGGGCCGACACAAGAAGCAGACCGGCGGTCACGGCCAGTTCGGCGATTGCTGGATTCGAATGGAACCGCTCCCCCGCGGCGGACGGTTCGAATTCGTTAACGACATCTTCGGCGGCTCGATTCCCAAAAATTATATTCCAGCGGTGGAAAAAGGAATCGTCGAAACGGCGGAACGCGGCTATCTCGCCGGCTATCCGATGGTCGATTTCAAGGTGACCGTCTACGACGGCTCGTATCATGACGTGGATTCGTCGGAACTCGCGTTCAAGCTCGCTGCGCGCAAAGCCTTCCGCAACGCCATGCAGACTGCCAGGCCGACGCTGCTTGAACCCATCATGAACGTCGAAGTCCAGGCGCCTGTCGAGTTCGCGGGCGACCTCATGGGCGATCTGAACGGCCGGCGCGGACGCATTGCCGGCATGGACACCCAAGGCGCCACGCAGATCGTTCGGGCGCAGGTTCCCATGGCCGAAATGCTGAATTACCAGAACGACCTGACCTCCATAACTCAAGGCCGTGGCGCGTTTTCCATGGAATTCGACCACTACGATTACGTGCCGCAGCTGCAGGCCGACAAGATTATTGCGGCTGCGAAAGCGGCGCGCACCGGCGAGGAAGAGCTGGAGGAGGAATAGGATTCCGGCGATATTCGACACCCGTCGGAATCTGTGTCAAATGACACAGCGGTTGACGCAGTTGTAACGCATGAGGTACGCTGGAAGGAGTTGTTTTCAGCGGGCGGGAGTGCCCGGGCAAGACTTTCGTACCCCGGTTTGTTTTTGCGTTTTCGAGGAAAGCGAATGACCCGAACCTATACCGCGATTTCCGTTTTTTTACTGCTCTTATTGCTTCTTCCTTTTTCTCTACTCTTTGGTCAGCAATCGCACTTCCAAACAGCGTTTCTCGCGCCAGCCGCGATTCGCTTAACCACAACCACCGTTCCCCCCGGCATTGCTCCGGTAGTCGTCCGTTCCGAGCACCTGCCCTACCTCAGCGAGGTAGCCAAGGAAAACAAGCAGCCGAACGCTTCCGATCTATTGATCCAGCAGGCCGAGGAAAGATTCCGCAGCGGCCGGAATTTTTATAAAGAAGGCGACTTCGAAGCCGCCCGCGGCGAGTTTGACAGCGCCATCAGCCTGATGCTGCAGGCATCCGACAACCCCACCGACCGCGCTCTCTATTCATCGCGCCTCGAAGACATGATCGATGCGATTCACCGTGACGACCTTTCCGGAATGGGCGCCGCCGCCCAGGAGGAAGTCCCCGGATTCGACAAAGCTCCTCTGGACGACATTGTCAACACCACATTCCCCGTCGATCCGCGGATCAAAGACAAGGTTCAGAGCGAAGTGAAACTGACGACTTCCGCCCTGCCGCTGGTCGTTAATGACACAGTGCTCAGCTACATCAACTATTTCAACGGACGCGGCCACAAGACCATCGAAGCCGGCATGGAAAGGGAAGGGAAGTATCAGGCTATGGTTTCCCGCATTCTGGCCGAGGAAGGGATCCCGCAGGAGTTGATCCATCTGGCGCAGGCCGAGTCCGGTTTTCTGCCGCGCGCCGTTTCCCGCGCCGCCGCCGAGGGCATGTGGCAGTTCGTGAAGTTCCGCGGCAACCAATACGGGCTCATGCAGACGCCGTATTCGGACGACCGCCTCGATCCTGAAAAAGCTACCCGCGCCGCCGCGCACCATCTGCACGATCTTTACAACGAATTCGGCGACTGGTATCTGGCGATCGCCGCCTACAACTGCGGTCCCGGCGCCATCGAGCGCGCCGTCGAGCGCACCGGCTACGCCGATTTCTGGGAACTGCGCGACCGTGGCGTATTACCCAAGGAAACCACCAACTACGTGCCGATCATTCTGGCGATGACCATCATGGCCAAGAACGCGCCCGAATACGGGCTGGATCAGATCGTTCCCGACGCGCCGGTCGAATACGACACTATCACCACCGAATCCCCCACCAACCTCGCGCTCATCGCCGATCTCACCGATACCTCCGTTCCCGAACTGCTGCAGTTGAACCCCGCTCTGTTGCGCAGTCTCGCTCCCGCGAATTTCGAGATCCGCGTGCCCAAGGGGACGGGTCAACAGGTGTCCGCTGCGCTGGAACTCATTCCGGCCGAACGGCGCGCTTCCTGGCGATCGCATCGTTTCGAACAGGGTGAAACGTTGTCGTCTGTCGCCAGGTTATTCAACGTCTCCGCGAATCAGATCGCGACTGTCAACGACCTGAAAGACGATCCGGCGCCGGGTGACCGCCTGATGATTCCGGTTGCGTATCATGAGACCGTCGCGCCTGTGCACCGCTCGAGAACGGCCCGCGGCGCCTCGCACAAGGCTCCGGCCAAATCCGGCGCCACGAAGACCGCCTCGGCCAAACGCCCGCTGCATCGTCCTGCGACCAGCGGCACCTTGGCCCAGTTGAAGACCAGGAACCACGCGCTGAGCCGGTGAGTCCAAAGTGCCGGCGCTGATGCGCATTGCGTTCGCCGTCTCTTTCGCCTGCGCCGTTTTCGGCCAGTCGTTCACCGGACTGAGTGTCCGGGTTGCCGCGCCCAACACCATGCCGGAGATGCGGCTCCGGTTCTCACGCGGCCAGTACGAGTTGCATAATGCCACGCTGGTCGATATGATCCGAACGGCTTGGAACGTGGCCGCCGACAACGTTGTCGACGGCCCTGAATGGCTGGATGAGCGCCGCTTCGACCTCATCGCCACAGCCCCGCCAGGCTCATCGCAGCAAGCCCTGCGCACCATGCTGCAGCAGGCGCTGAAGGATCGTTTCCAATTGGCGGTTCATGCAGGCAGCAAGGAGATGCCCGCCTATGTAATTACGGCGGAAAAGAAGCCGCGCCTCCAGCCGGCGACCGATCCTTCGGAACCTACCGGCTGCGCGTACAAGCCCGGCCCGCCTGCCGCGACCGTCACCTACATCTGCCGCAACATGACGATGGCAGCCTTGGCCAAAGCGCTGCCCGGAATCAACGAGGCCTCCGGTTACTTGTTCACCTACCCGGTGCTCGATCAAACCGGTCTCAGTGGCTCTTGGAATTTCACCCTCGCCTGGTCAACCAAGCGGATCTGGTGGCGGCCTCAGCCGGGCGAGACGGTGACCATCTTCGATGCCTTCGAGAAACAACTCGGTCTCAAGCTGAGTCTGACCAAGGTCCCCGCGCCGGTGCTGTTTGTCGACGCGGTGACCGAGCCGAAGCTTCCGGAGACGCCGCTGCCTCATCCGGAATTCGAAGTGGCGGATATCAAACCGGACCCGGCGGCTCCCGCATGCAGCAACGTACGCATTCTTCCCGGCGGCCGGGTAGACATCAGAATGACAATTAAAGGCCTGATCGGAGAAGCATGGGGATCGATGCGTCCGAATCGAATTCTGGGTGGCCCCAAATCCATGGATGATACCTGTTGGCACGTTCTGGCGAAAGCCGCTCCACAGGAAGATGCCGTCGCCGGATGGGTTGGCGCGGTCTGGAATGGCGTGGATCTCGATTCCATGCGGCTGATGCTGCGGGCGCTGCTAGTGTAGTGTCCAATAAATAACTGGACTATTGTTTCGGGGCGGTTTTTGATTTCCGCGACCGTGGTGATGTGCAGCCGGGCAGAATCTTTTCCAGAGTTTGTTTGCAGCGTGACAGTTTTTCAACGATCGATTCAACCGTGGCCGTCCAGATGAACGGTTTTGGTTTCTCATTCCAGACGGCGATGAACTCGT